>CAYXZV010000023.1:0-13106 GCA_964469645.1 uncultured Methanosarcinales archaeon
TGATTCTTCTGCCCATTCACAGTATTTACATTCTTTATGCGCTTTGGGAATCTTTCCTTTTAACACTTTTATTGCTTCTTTAAAGATATTTTCAGCATTTTTAATATTTATTTTCATCTTTACTAAATCTGTATTAAAAATAACATCACCATGCCCATTTACCTTATCAGGATGATAGAACAATAGATAAGCATAATCTTCTGTTTCATAGCCATTTTTTCTTAGAAGTAGATTGTATATGTCTAATTGATCTTGGTAATGCGCTGCAGTATCATCTTTTAATGGATAACCTCTTGTCTTGTAGTCAAGAACAATCAACTTTTTTCCTTTTTTTAACAGATTATCTACAGCTCCCCTGAATAGGTTGCCTTCTTTATCTTCCCAAGGGATACCTTTAAAATTACTTCTCCAGACTTTCAATAATTCTTCATCATCAAACAGCTTAACATCCTTTAATTCTTTCAGTTCCGGAGGCAGTTCTCCTTTTTGCATATACGAATCAAAATGAATCTTTAGAATCTTGTCCATGCCTGATGGTAAAGATGGAAATATACCTTCCGGTCTCTTGATATCTTTGTTAAACTTAAGCCAGAAACATCTAGGGCAGTCTTTTAGTAGGCTAAGACTCGACGGTGAAAACTTGTATTTCATTTTTTCTTTTTTCTAAAATATTGCCACCAAATAATACCTATAAAAATTACAAAAATCCAAAACCATTGCCAATTTGTTAAACCAAAGAGTGCCATTTTATATTATACTTTCATCCCAAACCAACCTGTTTCTCGTCTTGCCTTTCTATTGTGTTTCTTCTTAGTAGTTTTTTTTGTTGTTATTTTTTCTTTTCTAAATAATTTATTGTATCGCTCAGGATAAGTTTCTCTCATATATGTTCTCATATTTGTTTTACCCATTCCAGAATTACATGTTCTACAAATAAGTCTACAATTTCTTGGAGACCATTTTCCACCCATAACATCTGCTCTTATATGTCCTACTTCAGAATCATCATAGTGCAAACTTTTTCTTCCACAACAAAAACACTCACCTATTAACTTATCGCCCCACCATCTTTGCCTGATTTTTATTTTTAAATGTGGAGGACATTTTTTTCTTTTTCTTGAACTTCCACTTCTATTACTATGAGCATCTTCAAAAAAATCTCCTGCCATATTATCACCTCAATACACTATTATATTTAGAACTCTATAAAAACTTTGCTGTAAAAACACCGAGAATTCTTTTCGAAATCCCGCAAATATATAAATGTAAAAAATCTTTCCCTTGCACCGATATAAAATTTATGGAATTTAGCAAGCAAACCCTAAAATCCCTAAATTCCGATAAAATTGTTTTAAATCGGGATAAATTAAGGGAAATTTTAAAAGCAGAAAAGATATTCCTTTCATTAGGACTAACCCGAGAGTATAAGGGTGAGTTTTATGAGATGGTTATCGGTTTTCATACTATTCCAGACTATAATGTAAAAATAGACTATAATAATTTATAAGATGAAAAAAGCTTATTTAATAGGGCATGGAAATTTAGATATAAATAAATTTATAGAGTTATTAAAGGGTAAGGGAATAGAGGTTCTTATTGATGTTAGGAGCGTCCCATATAGTAAATTTGCTTCACAATTCAATAAAGAAAGCCTAAAGGAATCTTTATCTAAAAATAGCATTGATTACGGGCATATGGGAGATATTTTAGGAGGAAGGCATCCGCAAGGATTTGACAAGTACATGAAAACTAATGAATTTAACCAAGGCATTATGCAACTCCAAGAGAGCATTAAAGATTATATTGTTGCAATTATGTGTTCAGAAATAGATTACACTAAGTGCCATAGGAGATTTATTGGTTCAAGGCTTGGAGATGAAGGAATTATTATAGAAAATATAAGCAGAAATGGCAAGGTTGAAAAAATAAGCCAAAAAACTCTTGCAGGTTTTTGATTATGGCAATTATATACACAATAGGCTTCACTAAAAAATCCCTGGAAGAATTTATTAATATATTAAAAACTAATAAAATAACTAAATTGGTGGATATTAGATTAAATAGAAACTCGCAATTATCGGGCTTTGCTAAAGAAAAAGATCTTAAATATATTATTGAAAAAATATTAGGCATTAAATATGAAATAGTCCCTGATTTCTTTCCTACTCCAGAAATATTAAAAGATTATCGAAAAGATAAAGATTGGGAGAAGTATGAAAAAAAATTTCAAGAATTAATGAATAAAAGAAATGGTAAAGAACTTATTAAAAGATTACTGAAAGGGGGCAAAATAATATGTTTGCTTTGTTCTGAATCTAAACCGAATAAATGTCATAGAAGGTTGGTAGCTGAACTATTAAAAGGAGATATTGAAATATTCCATTTATAATTTTTAAAACATTTTAGGTGCCGTTAACTTATCAACCAAAACCCATTTAAACCCCAAACCAAAAAAACCATTTCTATGAAATAGTCTTTCTCTTGGTCTTTGTTCTAAACTAATCTCTTTTATTCTCATTTCTTATAAACATAATCCCAGTGCTTTACATCAACAAACACAATATGCTTCTTCTCAACCTTAAACAATAAAATATAATTATCAGTAAGGTGTATCCTCTTAAATGAGTTCAGGGGACTTTTCAAATTCTTATATGAATCAGCTGTATCCCGATTTATCACTTCCTGCAGTTTCCTGTAGAATGCCTGTGCAAGTATCTTATCTTTCTTTCCAATCTTTTTCAGCTTCTTTCTGAGAACATCAGTTATGTCATAAGTAAACATCTTATATTCCTAAAAGAGCCTTTAGCTCTTTATCGCTCATCTTCCTATTACTATGTTTTTTCTTATGATCTTCATAGATTACATCTAATTCTCTTAGAGCCATCTCATTAGGTTGAGGATTAACATAGCCTGAGCCGCATTCCTTGGTAAACTTATTCAGAGCTTCACTTCTGTTTTTTAATCCAAATTTACCTTTGACAACATCTAAAACCCTAGCTGTATACTCATCTATTTCCAGTCTTGATTGCATCATCTTTAATCACCTTTAATCACAAATAGTCACAAGTAGTTTATATATGTTTCTATTTTTAATGGTTATTATTAGTATCAAGAACTACGTTTCTCTTTTCTGACTTCATGAATCAAATCCTCTACTTGCTTTGAAGACAGCTTAGCGGTTCTTTTTCTCATTTCTTTGAATTCTTTGATATAAGCCTCAGAATCAAATTTCTTCATCACAATAGTATCCTTATCAATAGCTTCCACTACAAAAGTCGTGTTTGTTGAAGCATGTACTCCATCGCGTACTTCTTTAGGTATTATGATCTGACCTCTCTCTGACATTTTTGCTGTTCCCATACTCATCACCAAGCTATAGTACGTTTTACGTATTTATAAACTTTACGTAAAAATACGTTATTTACTTGGTTAATTATTATAATGTATTACTCCTTTATATATCTCACGCGCATATGTCCAGTGCAGTATGAGCAATGTCCAGTGGTATTTATAAAGAAAATCAAAAACTTGATTTAGTTATCACCTGTAAATATTGTCATGATGATCATAATCTTCAAAGGAAATAAAATCCTTTGAGGTATCGTAACTAAATACCAAGACAAAATGACCCAGATGAACTCTTTTAGAGTCTTTCATGTTATACCTTAAATTTTTATAATGTTCAACACTGCTAGAATCAACTACCTCATCAATCTTCCTCATGACAGATTCATAAGATTTCTTGTCTTTTTTAGATAATTTTACTAATTTTTTATATAATTCTGGCTTAATCTCAAATTTACGCATTTTCTATCTTCTTTCTTAAATCTCCAACACTTTTGAAACGAATACCTTTCTGTTTCTTTATCTTATGAAGCTTTTCAATGTATTCAGGTCTTAACTGAGGTTCAAGAAGCTCTTCCTCAAATTTTCCTATAACAAAATTTATGGCCTGAGACTTATTTTTGAGTCCAAATTTACCTTTCACAATAGTCAAAACTCTGTCTTTATGCTCCTCAAGATTTATTATTGCCTGTACCATTTTTTTACCTCATTATAATTTATTATATATTATAATATAATGTTATAAAAAGGTTTCGGTTTCTGGATTATTGATTAGGTATTACTCATATATAAACCTCACGGCCAAATGTCCAGTGGTATTTATAAAGAAAATCAAAAACTTAGGAGAACGGATGTGAACCGTTTAATCACTTTTGAGAGTAGAAGTTTTTATGCGGACTTTTTTGGCGATAAAAAGAATAAGATATGCTAATTGATTAGGTTTTTAAATGAAATTGTATTTCTAAGAGTATAATGGCAGAAGCTAATCCAGGACATTATGAAGCATTTAGAAGCTATGTAGATAGAGGTATGTTTGATAATGAACCTATTGGAGAGTATATGAAAGATATTGCTGGTAGAGCCAAATATCTTGTTTCTCCTATTAGAGATGATGAAACAGTAAAAGCTTTTATGCCTGGAGTAGCCGAAGCATTAACTTCTGGACTAAACGTAACTGATTTTGGAGAATTAAGGCATCTTTTGGTGAAAAGGACATTAGAACGTGGAAAAGTTATAAATCTGGATGAACTTGTATGTGTGGAAGATAATAAATCTGTGGTGTTTGTTGAAAATGATCCGGAGATAGCTAAATCAATTAAATTGACTTCTTTTTTAGGTTATACTCCGGAAATTCCTTTTGATATGGTTACATATGGAACTCTAGGGTTAGTTAGTAGTGATCCAACTTCAATAGGGTGGAGGATTTTTGAAATGTATGGTGCAATTATTAAAGATGACATTCTTAATGCAGTTCGTCGGGAAGTTTTGGTTGTAGGTGCTGATCAATTCACTACGACCGCTAACACAGTTGTTGAACAACTCATTTATATGGAAAGAGAAGGGATGTTTGAAGGAGTCAGGAAAATAAGTTAATCACTTCTTCTTATACCCATCCAAAAATTCATCATAAACCTTAACAGCTTTCCTTACAATATCTGGAATGTCAACTTTAAGGTTATCTATTTGATTTATTGGTAACACTTTGGAAGAAGTGCTTGTTAAGAAGAAGCCTTTGTACTTTTTAATATCTTTTAAGTCAATGTTTTTTTCTTTTATTGCTATTTTTTTCTTTTTTAGGATTTTGATTAATGTTATTCTGGTTACTCCGTTCAAAACTTCTTTTTCAGGAGGTGTAAAGATTGTTTTTCCATCCGTAAAATAGAAGTTTGTTCTTGTACCCTCAATTATATTATTTTCATCATTAATCATAAGAGAATCATATGCGTCTTGCTTATGTGCTTCTTTATAGGCAATGTAGCTTAATAGCATGCTTAAGGTTTTTGCTTGGGGGAAATGTCTTTCTCCATCATAAGTTATAACTTTAACGCCTTGAGTATAAGCTTTCCTAGGCAAATATTTAGGAGCAAGAGCGAATATATACAGATCACTGGAATCTTTATTTCCGATCAATAATATTTTGATATTAAAAGAGTCTTCATCTACATTCTTAACAAATTCAAGTAGATATTTTTTAATTGTATTTTTATTTAATTTAACTGGCAAACTGATTGTTTTTGCAGAATGAATTAATCTTGAGCAATGCTCATCAGGAAAGTAAACAAATTTCTTACGAACCTTAAGATTTTCATAGACACCAAAACCATATGAAAACTCAAGATTGTCAACAGAAAGATTAGCTTTCTTTATAGGCAAGAGCTTACCATTAAAAGAAAAGCATTTTGAAAGCATTTTCAATCACTAATCCTCAAAGCCATATTTTCCATACAATGGGGAGAACAAGAAAGGACCTAAGAATTCCAGCTCTAATTTACCTTTCTTATCTTTAGTGCCTCTGACCATTTCCTGTTCATGTTTGTCCCCAACAGGCCCAACTATTATTCCTTCTGGTTTTAATTGTTCCAGCAAAGGTTTTGGGAACTCTTTGCAAGCAGCTGTTATTATTATCTTATCAAATAATCCTTTATCTGGAAGGCCTCTTGAACCATCTTCTTCATGTATTTCAACATTTTTTATATTTGCTTTAGCAAGATTCTGTTTTGCGAAACTCACAAGCTCAGGAACAACTTCTGTAGTTACAACTTTACCTTTTTCACCAACAATTTTAGCTATTATTGCAGTCTGGTAACCTGAACCAGTACCAACCTCAAATACTTTATCATTTTCATCAAGCTCCAAAGCATGGGTCATCATCATGACAGTAGTAGGCTGTGAGATTGTCTTTCCCCTCAATATAGGCAAAGGACTGTCATCATAAGCCTTATCCCTGAACTCTTCAGGAACAAAATCTTCTCTATTAACATCATTAAATGCATTGAGTTCGGTTTCATTCAAACCTAACTTCTCTTTCCAGAAATCCATAAGATCTGTTTTTTGGACCATTCCAAATAAAATAACATACTAATATTAAAAGTTTGCCATAAGAAATATCAGCATTTCATTGCATAAGTCCTGCCTTTGACACCTTTCTTGTAGTTTGACCACGCTTTCTTGAATAAGTTCTTTCCCCAAGGAGTTGGGTAATCTCCGGTAATGCAGGCTGTGCATAACTTATTTTTTGGTAATTCTATTGAGCTTATCAACCCTTCCACTGTCTGGTAAATCAGAGAGTCTGCTCCTACATCTTTTGCAATTTTTGCGCAAGTTTCCTTGGTTATATTATCTGAAACAGGTTTTTTTTCATATCCTGGAACAAGAAGTTCAGAAATAGTTGACATGTCAATGCCGTAGAAACAAGGACCTCTAATAGGGGGGCATGTAATCCTCAAATGGACTTCTTTTGCACGTCCTTCTTCTTTCAAATATACAACTAACTGTTTTGTGGTATTACCACGAACCATACTATCATCAACAAGCAAAACCTTTTTTCCTTCTATGACCTCCCTCAATGCAGTGTACTTGTTAGACACTTTATCATGCCTTGAGGAGCCTTCTATAAAAGTACGGCCAACGTACCTGTTCCTTATTATTCCTTCTTTTGAAGGCACATTAAGTGCATAAGCATAAGCATCTCCGGCAGCTTTTGCTGTGTCCGGAACAGGAACAACTATGTAGTCCTTGTTTATCTTTTCCGTCTCTAATTTTGCCAATTCCTTTCCTAGATTTGTCCTGCTTATGTATACTGACTTACCATCAAGAACCGAGCTGACATTTGAGAAATAGACCCATTCGAACATGCAATGAGATGTTCTTTTAGGTTCTGCAAATTTTTTGATTTGTACCTTGCCATCACCAATATGTACCAGATGCCCTGGCTGTAATGGCTTTATATCTTTTATTCCGCAGTTTATCAATGCTACAGATTCAGAAGCAGCCATGAAAATCTTTTTATCTTCACTCCACCCATAAACAAGAGGCCTGAAACCATATGGATCACGAACAACTACAATTTCCCCTTCTGCATTGATAAACGAAAGATTATAGCAGCCATCAAACGTTTCTGCAAGATTTGAGAAAACTTTCACTAAATCAGGCCTTGTATCTCCTTTAAGCTGTCTGGATAAAAAATGCATTATTATTTCAGTATCGTTATCATAGACTATATGGTAATCCTCTTTTTTGCTTAATAGTTCTCCTTTCAGTTCTGAATAATTTGCCAAATTTCCATTAAAACCGAAAGAAAACCATTTCCACTTCCTGCCATGGTGCCTTTCGAACGGCTGGGCAGCGCCGGCTTCCTCGCTTCCAGAAGTGGCGTAGCGGACATGGCCAATGCCTTTGCTACCTGCATATCTTTTGAATATCTTGAAACTTTTTTCCCTATTACTAGTCCTGAAAACTTCATTCACATGGCCAAGATCCTTATAAGTATCAAGTATCTGGGACCTGGAAGGGTTGTATGTTGTAACACCTGCGCTTAGCTGACCACGATTCTGCAGATTCAGCATTAACTTGTATAGGTAGAATAAGGCTTTATTGGCAGCATCTCCGTTCTCTTTTATGTAAACGGCGCAGATACCGCACTCTTCATGAACATCATCCAGCATTTTATCCCCCAACTATAAATTATGGACTGCTATATTTAAACATTTCCTTTTTAAAGAATTTATGTAAATTGTATAAAAAATGGCTACTAAACTACGCTGGCGGAGATTTTTTCAATATTGAAAACAATAGAATTAAATGTTAATATCTGTATTTTTAAAACATAAATATTTAAAGAGAGTTGAATAATTTAATATTGTTAATGGGTGGTTTAATGACAAGAATTATGGTTGTGGGCCATGGTGCAAGAGAGAATGTGATTGCAGAGGCTTTCAGGAGAAATAAAGCTGTTAAATTATATTCTTTCATGAAATCCAAGAATCCTGGAATTGCTTCGCTATCTGAAGATGCTTTGGTTGGTTCTTATTCTGATTTGGAAAGTATAAGGGAATTTGCTAAAAAAAATAATATTGATTTTGCTTTTATTGGCCCTGAGGACCCATTAAATGAAGGGGTTGTAGATGCTTTGGAGGAGGAGGGCATTGAATCAGTAGGTCCGACAAAGTTACTAGCACAGTTAGAAACATCAAAATCATTTACAAGAGAGCTATTAAAAAAGTACAATATAGAAGGAAACCCTAAATTTAAAATTTTTAATAATAATAATTTAAATGAAATTGATGATTTTCTAAATGAAATTGAAGAAGTGGTTGTAAAGCCGGATGGGCTTACTGGCGGAAAAGGTGTTAGAGTCCAAGGAGATCATTTTTCCACTAAAGAGGAAGCAATTTCATATTGTAAGGAAGTTTTGGAGTCGCATGAATCGGTTATTGTTGAGGAAAAACTAGATGGAGAGGAATTTTCTTTGCAATGCTTAACTGATGGTAAAACTGTTATTATGATGCCTCCTGTGCAGGACCATAAGCGGGCTTATGATGGTGATAAAGGTTCAAATACAGGAGGTATGGGATCTTATTCCTGTGAGGATCATTTGCTTCCATTCCTGAAAAAAGAGCATGTTGATGCTGCTTTAGATATAACAAAAAAAGTTGCTAATGCTATTTATGAAGAAACTGGAGAATATTATAGAGGGGTGATGTATGGTGGTTTTATCCTGACAAAAAATGGCGTTAAGTTAATTGAGTATAATGTAAGATTTGGGGATCCGGAAGCAATGAATGTTCTGCCTTTGCTGAAAACTGATTTTGCTTCTATTTGCCAGGCTATGATTGCACAGGAGCTTGAAAGGGTTAAAATAGAGTTTGAGAGGAAAGCAACTGTATGCAAATATGTTGTACCTGAAGGATATCCTGACAAACCTGTAAAGGATGAAAAAGTTGAAGTTGCAGAGGAAGGTAAAGCTAAAGTGTATTACGCTTCTGTTGAGGAAAAAGAAGATGGTTTGTACATGACTGGATCAAGGGCAATAGCATTTTTAGGTGTCGGTGGTAATTTAGAAGAAGCAGAGAAAGCTGCTGAAGAAGCTGTTTCCAGTGTTAAAGGAAAAGTATTTCATAGGAAGGATATCGGTACAAAGGAATTGATACAGAAAAGAGTTGATCACATCAATAAGATATCAGGATGAAACAAGCACTTAAATCAGAAATATTCGGGAAAAGAAAAGCTCTTAGTAAAGGAGAGGTTAAGGAAAAAAGCTCTGAAATAAAGGAAAAATTGTTTTCTTTGGAAGAATTTAAGGATGCTAAGAATATCTTATTTTATGTCTCTTTCAATAATGAAGTTGATACTCAAGAGATTATAAAAGAATTATTGTCTGAAAAAAATATTATTGTCCCTTATGTTGAAAAAGATAATCCTATACTACAGTTATCTGAATTAAAAAGTTTTAATGAGTTGGAGCCAAAAACTTTAGGAATACTAGAGCCAAAGGAAAAATTCATCAGGGAATTCAGTCCTAAAAAACTTGATTTAGTTGTAGTTCCGGGATTGGTCTTTGATCAAAATGGCCATAGGATCGGTTATGGTTATGGTTATTATGACAGGTTTTTTCATAAGCTGAATAAGGATGTTAAAAAAATCGGTTTTGCTTTTGATTTCCAGGTTGTTGATAAAATACCGGAAGAGAAGCATGATGTTCCTATGGATGTTGTTATAACAGAAAACAAAGTTCTAGTTTGCGATGAAAAATAGGGTTTAGTTGAAATAAATTAAGTATTAGATGCTAAAATAGGCTTTATATTAGCTTTATAGTTTCCATCTGGTTGCCTATCAAAGTATAGTACTCTCTCTTCCCTCATAACTGCATTTCTATGGGTTGCGTCAGTATCATCTTGTTCTTTAAGTGTCAAACCTCGATAAAGCTGAAAATTAGCTAAAATTCTACCCAAACCCCAAACTCGATATATTCCATTTTGCCTAATAGCAGAAATAATTTCTTCCTTATTATGGGCTTCCCCATCATTAAAAAGTTGATTGATCCTATCTCCAAGATTCATTTTATATCTCTATTAAGGAAAAAGGGGTTATATATAAATCTTTTTTGAATGAACAACAGAAATCTTTTTATAACGATAATTATTATTGATTCTTATGTCAGAACTTATCCAGATTAAGACAAAACCAACAAGAAGGCATCCTGACTGGTTTAAGATCAAATTACCTTCAGGAACCGAATATAATCAAGTAAAGAAGCTTGTAAAGACAAATAGGCTGCATACCATATGTGAGGAAGCAAAGTGTCCAAACCTAGCTGAATGCTGGAGTCATGGCACTGCTACTTTCCTTATTCTAGGAGATACTTGTACAAGATATTGTGGTTATTGCAATGTCAAGACTGGAAAACCAGGAGAAGTTGATTTTTCAGAGCCAAAGAAGGTTGCAGATGCTGTAAAAAAGTTAAATTTAAAGTATGTTGTCATTACTTCTGTTACAAGGGATGATTTGGAAGATGGTGGAGCTTCAATATACGCTAATACAATAAAAGAAATAAAAAAAATCAATGAAAATTGCAGCGTTGAATTACTAATACCTGATTTCAAAATAAGAAGCGGTAAAGTGTTGAAAGAAGGCTATCTTAATTTTGATGCTTTGAAAACTGTTATTGAGGCGAAACCTGATGTTTTAGGGCATAATATAGAGGCTGTAAGGAGAGTTTTCTCAAGAGTAAGACCTGGAGGAAATTATGATGTTTCTTTAGAATTACTGCGGAAAGTGAAGGAAATAAATCCTAATATGAAAACAAAGTCAAGCATTATTTTAGGTTTTGATGAGACTAAAAAGGAAATTATTGAAACAATGCAGGATTTAAGAGAAAATAATGTTGATTTTCTTACATTAGGGCAATATTTACAGCCGTCAATGAAGCATGTCAAGATCGAAAAGTATTACAAACCAAGAGAATTTGAGGAATTGAAGGAAATCGGAATGAAAATGGGTTTTAAGCACGTTGAGGCAGGGCCTTTAGTCAGGAGTTCGTATAGGGCTGATAAGTTGAATAGTCTTATTAATTAGAATATATCTAGCATCAAAACAAATAATCTTTTAAAAACCACTCTATTCTTACTATAAGATTATTATGATACCCCTACAAGGAACTTTAGAAGTTGTAAGGCTTGAAGGAGAACAATACAAAGAAACCACAGCGAGAGGAATTATCGCAAGAAATGGGCAACCCATTTATGTATCCAATGGTGTGCATTATTTGAGGCGAGAGGTTCTTGTTCGCACAGATACTAGTATTCCTCGGGTGGCAACAATTAGGCGTCAGACTTCTAATTTTATATCCTCTGACATTCCTGAAGAAATCGAATTGTGTGGAGGGTTAGATGCTGATGGGTATTTTCTTACAGGAATTTTACCATGGCAAGGTGATTGGCCCAGCATAGGAGGCATAAACAGGATATTTGACCCAGGAAGATTTGGGATGGTACCTTATATGAAGAAGGATGAATCAGGTATGCTAATTGCTGCTTATGGGCCTGTTTCACCTGTACAAGGCTATGAAGATACATTAAGAGAGCAAATTAGAGTCGTAGACCCTAGGCGTAATTCTCGAGCTATTCTTGTAGAATCCGAAGCTCAATTAGAACCATTAGAAGATATAATTGCTAAAAATGAGTTAATTGCAGTTAGGATGGAGCCTTTGCCTCAAGATTAAAATGCAATGCCGTTTTATTGATACAGGAACTAATGATGCTTTTACCAACATGGCTATAGATGAAGCACTATTAAATTCCAAAATTCCTGTATTAAGGATTTATTCCTGGAGTCCAAAAGCTGTTTCTGTGGGTTATAATCAAAATGTGATGGAAGAAATAAATACTGATTATTGCAAAAAAAATGATATTGATGTTGTGAGGAGAATTACAGGCGGAAAAGCTGTTTTTCATGATAAGGAAATTACTTATAGCTTTATTGTTCCTGAAAACAATGGTTTACTTCCATTTGAGGTGAATGAATCTTATAAGATAATTGCTAAGGCATTATTAATTGCGTTGAAGAAAATAAACATCAATGCAGAAATAAAGAAAGTTCCTGAAAGAATTGAAACTCCAGTTTGTTTTAACAGCTCTAATTGGTATGAATTGCTAGTTAATAATAAAAAAATATCTGGTTCAGCACAAAGAAGGTTTAATGGAAAGGTTTTGCAGCATGGTTCTTTGTTAATTGACTTTGACTACAATAAAAATAGTTCAATATTTGATTCTAACAATAGTTTTGACAACATTGAAAATTTAAAAAATAGGATTACATCAATAAAAGAGAAATTAAAAAATAATATAAATTACAAAGAGCTTAAAGAAGCTATTAAGTTGGGTTTTATTGAAAATTTTAGTTTTGAAATTGTTGAGAGTTATTTAACTGATGAAGAAATAAAATTAGCTAAAAAAATAAGACAAGAAAAATATTCTACGGATGAATGGAATTATAGATTAGTAGCAAAAACTATTTAAATAACCACCATAATTGAAATATACCGGTGGTTTTTATGAATGATATGATGGATTCTATTGAAAAAGTAGACCCGGAAATCTATAAAATAATTAAAAAAGAAAGAGATAGGTTAAGCGATGGGGTTGAGTTAATTCCCAGTGAGAATGTAGTTAGTGTAGCTGTTTTACAAGCTTTAGGTTCTGTTCTTACTAATAAATATTCAGAAGGTTATCCTCACAAGAGATACTATGGTGGGAATGAGATTA
>CAYXZV010000024.1:0-12871 GCA_964469645.1 uncultured Methanosarcinales archaeon
CTCGACCAAAACCATCAGAGTGGTCTTCGCTTCGCTCAAACCACGGAAAAGATTGATGAAAGTCTCACCCTCGGCGTTTTTTATTCAGCAACATTTTTAAACAACCTTTATTTCTTATTTTTTATACAGCGAGGTAGGGCAGAATTTTGGACAAAGTTGTCCGGGATGCTCAATCAGGAGTGCCCGGAGGGCTCATAACCCTCAGATGTTGTGAGTTAACTCACAACAGAGGAAGTCGGTAGTTCAAATCTACCCCTCGCTATTTTTCTTAAATGTTTAGGACTAAAAAAACCTATTTTTCTCATCCAAAGATGAAAATTCTTTTCACCATTGATTTCAATCTTGTTTATGAGAGAATACCCTATTTTAAACCTAGAATCAATTAATTTGTATCCATATACTTCATAAAAGGTAAAACCCATTTTCTTAAGTTCTTGAGAAACTTCTAGAAAAAATGATTTAGATTTCGAAGATCCTACAATACTTGGAAATTTACGATTTCCTCTAAAGGTAACACAAAAATCGGTATCTGCTAGACCTCTTATGAAATCTGTGGTTAGGTTATTCTCTTTAATTAGTGTAGGAATTTTTAATTTTCCATATTTCTTTCCGATAGGAAGTTCGAATACATCATTTAAAAATTCTACAAGTGATTTTGAATAAATGTAAAAACCATATGTTGAGTTTGAGTCTTGGTATTTGATGTCTAATTGGATGTTGAATACTTTTTTAAATAATGGTACTAATATATCCTTATAGAATTGCATTTCATCTAATGGATTTCCAACACATTTTACTCTATAATCGTGCTTGTCCTTTCGAACGAAGATATTTCCATCACCGGCTAAGACTCCAATAATATAAGCCAAATCTGAAGTGATTTTACTAGGTAATTCGAGACCTTTTGTTAAATCTTTTTTGCTTAATTTAAATTGTGATAAATTCAATTCCATTTTAAATCACTGATATTCCCTCAGTTGAGACTATGTAATTGATTTTAAATAGCTTACGGCCAAATGTCCAGTGCTTATTTTCAGTATAGAAAATAATAAAATCATAATTTTATAGTTGAAACAATTCGAGGTGATTTAAAATAAGTGGATGTTTAATTTCCCAAAACAAAAACTATTTAAACTTCAGAACTGGAAATATCTTATTGGGGTTAATATGGACGACTCGGTGCAGTTAGGGGGAAATATTGAGCTTTCTGGTTTTAGGGATATAGATGGCGCTTCTATGGTGGTTTTAAAGAAGATCATAGGCAATCATGCAAGGCGTATGACAGAAATCAGTGACAAGTTTGAGAGCTTAAAAGTCACAATGAAGCCTGTGCATGAAACCGAGAAAAGCGAGAAGTATGAGATACATACTCAGCTCATGAATGATGGAAAACCTGTTGTATCAGAAGTTGTAGATAGAAACTTATTTGTAGCTGTAGATGATGCATTAAAGAAAATAATATCAGAAATCAGCTGATTTTCTTATGCTGCTCTTGCTTGCCTTTCTTAAGGCTAATTATCTGGATTAATTTCAAAGCGTTTATTTCCTGCTTTAACTCTTCTATCTGGTCCTTTAATTCATAGATTAACTCATAATTGTGTTGTATATTATCGGTATTTTCACTTACAACATTAGGTACATCTGAGAAGTTTGTAAATTCCTTCCTTATCTGCTTAATCCAAGCATCCACATTGTCCGTAAAGGTTTTCAGTTCCGGTTCCATTTTTGTTTTTTAAAGACAAAAGGGGCCAGATATCAAGCTGATAGGTCAAATGTAGTATTTGATTTGTCCTCACTTGGATACCATTTATGCCCCTTCTGACATAAACTCATTGCTAAACTAGTATACAAATCTCTATATTGGTCATATATAAAGCTTTCGGATTGAGTGTATACTGGAAAATATATGTTCAAAACAATAAAAATAAATAAAATTAGAATATACTTCATTCACTAAAATGACTTATAACTTAACCTCAATAGGGATTTTAGTCATATTAATTGGTTTTGCGTTAGTGTTTATTGGAGCTATGACCCAGTCTTTTAGCGGCAAGAGTGATACAAAAGTGGCTGTAGGGGGCTTTATAGGGTTTATACCGTTTGGTTTTGGGAATGATAAAAGGATGGTGTGGGTTTTAATAACTCTAATGGCTATTGCTTTAGTGTTCTTTTTTATAATGAACTTTTTCTTGCAAACTAGAATTAAATAAACATTTATAAAGAAATAATAAAACTAATTCTTTAACTGGGTCAGTAGCTCAGCTTGGATAGAGCGATATGCACAAAAGCACGCTAGAGCCTTCTAAGCTATAGGTCGGGAGTTCGAATCTTCCCTGACCCGCCATTTTTCTATATACTTCATGTAAGATATATATTCTAAATATTCTAGAGAAAAAGTGTATAAATACATTACAACAAACACATGGCTCATGTTTATTTAATCTGAACAATTACTTACGTTTGTGAGTTTATTTGGTTGAATTGATATACATTAAATTTTTTTTATTTTCAGTAATGGCATTCATTTTAGGAAGGCTTAGCATGGCAATAGAATATGCACTGATTGAAAGCATGACCTCTAAAAAAAGAAATCAAAATAAGGAAATCAAAAATTAATCCATCAACAAAACTCGCAAACATTGGGCTTTTTAGCTTTTGGTTTGCTGGCTTTAACTGATTTTTTAGCTGCTTTTTTGCTCTTTTTTGCTTTTTTTGGCATGAATATCACCTTTTAAGATATTCTTATTACCTTCCTCATATAAAAATGTTTTTAAATTGAAGTATATTTCAGATTCCAATGGCAAAAGTACTGATGAGCAAGAATGACAAATTTCTGGTTAAGGATACTTCTAAGGATTACCATACCAAGTATGGCTTTTTCAAGAAAGAAGATTTGAAGAGAGAAGGTTCAATAAAAACAAACACCAATAAAGAATTTTCAATATTTGATCCTTACTTCATTGACTTGTACAGAAAAATAAAAAGAGATGCCCAGATAATCCCATTAAAAGATATTGGATTAATAGTGGCAGAAACAGGAATTAATAACAAATCAAAAGTTGTTGATGCTGGTAGCGGTTCTGGAGCTTTGTGTTGTTTTTTAGCTAATATTGCTAAAGAAGCTATAACTTATGAGATAAGAGAAGATTTTATTGAAATAGTTAAGAAAAATATTGAATTTCTAAAATTAAAAAATATTAAAATAAAAAATAAAGATGTTTATGATGGTATTGATGAAAAAAATGTTGATTTAATTGTTTTGGATCTGCCGGAGCCATGGAAAGCAATTGATTCTGCAAAAAAAGCATTGAAGCTCGGTGGGTTTTTGGTTTCTTACAGCCCCTCTATTCCACAAACTGCTGATTTTGTAAACAAGATAAATGATGATAAGGATTTTGTTCATGTAAAGACTTCTGAAGTTATTGAAAGAAACTGGGAAATTGATGGCCGTAAAGTCAGGCCTAAAAGCCAGCAGATAGGACATTCAGGATTTGTTAGTTTTACAAGAAGAATTTAATAAAAAATACACGAAAAAATCCAGAAGGATTTTTTGTGTCCCGAAAATCTTTGATTTTCGTGGAAAAAGAAAAAATTTAATTTAAAATTAAAGCTGAATTAACAGCCTCCACAACCATCTCCTTCTCCACCTGTCATTTTGGTAACCTCCGAGTTTTTTACGAGGAGGCTAGAAAATCTCTGATTTTCCGCTGCCTCCATTTAGTTTTTTAATATTATATCAAAATACGGGTAAATTATATATAAATGTTTGGTTTAACTCTTTAAAATGTATTACATCTTCTCAAGAACTTCTATTCCAAGTAAACCCAAACTATTCTTCAAAGTATGCTGTACACAGATTGCTAACAATAATCTCGCATTCTTAACATCTTTTTCTTCTTTCAAAATGTTGTGTGTATGGTAGAACTCGTTAAATTGCTTTGCTAACCCATAAGCATAGTTTGCTATAATATTCGGTCTTAATTCATTTGCCGTTTTTTCTACAATTTGTGGGAATGAAGATAGTTTCTTAATTAGTTCTATTTCTTCTTCTGAATCTAATAATGAAAAATCTGCTGTTCTAGGTGATGATTTTTTATTTTTCTTGATTATAGAACTAATCCTTGCATAAGCATACTGTATATAAGGAGCGGTTTCGCCTTCAAAATTCAAAGCTTGCTGCCAGTTAAAAATGACATTTTTTTCCGGGCTTACTTTTAGGATTGCATATTTTAAAGCACCATAACCTATTATCTTTGCTGCTTTATTATTAATTTTCTTGTATCTTTGCTTTAATTCCTGTCCTGCTTTTTTTAGGGATTCTGACATGAAGTCTTCCAATAAGACAATATTCCCTTTTCTTGTGGACATCTTCCCTTCGTCCAATAAAACAAAGGAATAGTAGATTGCTTTTCTTGTTGGTTTCTCTAATATTTTCAGAGCAGCATTAATCTGTTCATTGTATAGTTTTTGATCTTCTCCAAGGACAACAATGTTTTTTCCTTTTGTCCCAATATCCAATGCGTAGGCGATATCCCTTAAAGGATATAAGGAAGTTCCGTCTCCTCTTGTCAGAACCAAAACTGGCATTTTCATTCCCAGTTCAAAGCCTTTCTCATCCAAAACAAACCTGTTGTCTTTATCAAAGAAAAATCTTCCAGTTTTTTCCAGGATCTTTAATGCTTCATGGGTTTTCCTGCTCCACAAATAAGAAGATTCATAATCAAATTTATCATACTTGATGTTTAACTCAGAAAAAATCTTTGTCTGGCCTTTGACTGAAATACCTACAATCTTTTTGAATTCGTTGATTATCTTTTTATCTCCGTTCTCGAGCTTGTTTAAGAGCAACAGCACTTCTTTTTCTAATTTTTCACTTTTCTCTACCTTTTTAGCTATATCCATGTAAATCTTTAGCAGATCATTGAATTTGATATTTTTCTTGTTTCTTGCTGCCAAAACTAGCATAGAAATCTGTTTCCCAATATCATTAACAAAATAATGCACTTCTACATTGTATTTTTGGAACCTAAGAACCCTCACTAAAACATCCCCTATCAATGCGTTTCTTGCCCTTCCGACATGTGGGCTTGCATTTGGATTGATGGAAGTATGCTCTAAAATTAATTTTTTATTTTTTCCTATATTTGACGAGCCGTATTTATCTTTTTCTTTCAATATTCTATCCAGTGTTTGGTCTCCCAAGGTATTTTTATTAATGAAGAAATTAAGATAAGGGCCGATGGCTTTTATTTCTGTTATAGATTTATTTTTCTTTATTTTTGTTGATAAGTCTTGAGCTATTTCGTTAGGATTCTTCTTGTAAACCTTAGCCAAGGAAAAGCATGGAAAAGCATAATCGCCAAGCTCTGGTTTTGGAGGGATTTCTAATTCTATATCTGTTTTTAATTCTTTTTTTAGTAATTTTGTTATTTCCTCTTTGAATTTGTCCATGTAGAAATCTAGAATTAACTTTAATATAAATTTATTGATTTTATTGACTTCAACTATACTTAAACATCACTGAACTTTTTTAGGTTTAACGTTGCCATATCTAAATATATTTTCTGAAGATTTCTCTAAGCGCTTTTTAACTTCCTTAAACTTAGGATTATCTAGCTCTTTATCGTATCCAGAAATTAATACACTCTGGCCAAAATCATTCTCAACGACTCTTCTTACATTTGCGAATTTCTGCCTAAAAGCAATTTCTTCCTGTTCGTCTTTGTAATCTTTTAGGCTTCTTATCATGTTTTTCTTGTATCTTTCCTCTTTTGTCTGCTCGAACCATGTCAGGGGACTATCTTCTGTAACAACAAAGGTTTTTGTCTTGTCTTCAATATCATTGCCATCAACAACGAATATTAAAGGCTTGCTTTGCTGTTCATTTACAGTTTCTTCATAGCTACAACTAACTAGAAATAATAGTACAAATACCCATAATATTGATTTAACCCCCATATAGTGGTGGTAAAGAATGTTGATTTATAAAGCTTATTAATCTTATGAGTCTAAAACTACACTTGCTTCCTCAGCCTTTTTATCGGGATTCTCCTTGATATATGCAATTAAATCCCTAATGGTAACTATTTTCATATCATTATGTTTCTTAGAGAATTCAATTAAATCAGGCAGCTTTGCCATAGACCCGTCCTCATTTATAATCTCACATATTACTGCAGCAGGGTATAGGCCAGCTAACTTTGCCAAATCAACAGAAGCTTCAGTGTGCCCTTCACGAACTAAAACACCGCCTTGCTTATACATCAAAGGAAATAAATGTCCAGGCATTACAAAATCCTCAGCCTTTGCATTGACATCAATTAAAGCGCTTATTGTTGCTGCTCTGTCTGCCGGAGAAATTCCAGTTGTTGTTTCACTTTTATGATCTACTGTAACGGTAAACATGCACCTATTGATTTCATTATGGTCTATCATCGGAGGTATGTTTAATTGCTCCATCCTTTCCCTAATGATTGGCATACAAACTAAACCGCGAGCGTGTGTTATCATATAATTTATTTTATCTGCAGAAACTTTCTCAGCTGCAAGAACTAGATCACCTTCGTTTTCCCTGTTTTCGTCATCCACTACAATAACAAACTTTCCCCTTTTGATGTCATTAATAGCTTCTTCTATTTTACTGAATACCATTGAATTTGTAGTTTGAAATAAGAGGTTTTTAAGTTTTTCTTTTTTTGCTATAGATTTCCTTCCACTAATAAATCTTTTCCTATTTTTTGTGTTGAAATGTTTTTGAGTTTGATGGCCTTATTGATTTTTTTAATGCCTAAATTTTTTATTACACCTAAACCATTCCCAATGATTTTCGGTGCTGTGAATATCAAAACCCGGTCTATGATCCCTTCTTTTATTGCACTTCCACTTAGCTCTGCACCACCTTCTATCATGACAGATGCTATCTCAGATTTACCGAGCTCTTTCATCAATTCTTTTAAGTCAACAAGCCCTTTTTTCGGTTTTAAGATAAGTATTCTTACCCCTTTGTGCTGTAATTTATCGATTTTTTTCTTTGTGGCTTTTTTTGTTGTCGCTATTATAACTTTACTCGGATCCTTAAGAACTTTTGCCCTTTCGGATATTTTTAAATTTGAGTCAACTATGACTTTTGCAGGATTTTTTCCCTTGGCAAGCCTTGAATCCAGTATAGGATTATCTCTTGTTACTGTGTTAATGCCAACCATAACTGCATCAGTATCATTCCTTAACTCATGCACATATTTTCTTGCTTCTATTCCGGTGATATATTTTGAGTCTCCTGTCGAAGTTGCAATTTTCCCATCAAGGCTCATAGCCAGTTTTAGAATTACAAAAGGTTTTTTTGTCTTAGTATGTTTTATATAAGTCTCATTTAGTTTTTTAGCTTTATCCCTCAAAATCCCTATCCTTGTCTTTAAACCGCGGAATTTCAACTCTTTGTATCCATCTACCATAGGATTTGGATCCTCCATTCCTACAACAACTTCCCTGATGCCGGCTTCAACAATTTTCTCTGTACAAGGGCTTGTTTTGCCCCAATGAGAACAAGGTTCAATGTTAACATACATCGTTGCATTGTTGGCTTTTTTTCCAGCAGCTTTCAACGCATTTATTTCCGCATGCTCTTCCCCATATTTCTTATGGTAGCCGCGGCCGACAATCTTACCCCTTTTAACAATGATGCAACCAACTAAAGGATTAGGACTTACATAGCCCTTGCCTTTCTCAGCTAGATTTAAGGCTATCTCCATATATTTCTTATGTGAAATCATAAAATTATAAAACCCCAAAATTAGGAAAATAAGGCCGTATTTAAATTTGTTTGTTTTAATTTGACGGTGAGGACAAAAAAATTCAGGTTTTTCCCTCAAGGATAGAAAACTTTTTAAATCATTGTTTAAATTTTAATCTCGACTTAAAATGGCAGAAGAAGAACAAAACAAGGAAGAAAAAGAAGAAGAGACAGTCTATGACGAAGAAGGCCGTGAAGAGTTAGTAGAAAGCGGTGAAATGAGTCCTGAAGAAGCCGGATTCATGCAGGGATACGAGAAGGCTGACGAAGAGAAAGAAGAAAAAAAGGAAAAAGAAGACGAGGAAGAATAAGCCTTTTTCATAATTCTATACACACATTGCTATATGCTATAATAACGTTTAAATAAGCAGCTTTGTTATCTATTAAAATGCAATCCGGAACAATGAAAATAATAAAAAAAGAAGCTGCAAACCTGCCGACAGAATATGGTGATTTCACTACAACTGTTTATGAATGTGACGAAGGATTGCATCATATTGCTTTGGTTAAAGGGGATATTAAAGATAAAGATGTTTTGGTAAGGGTCCATTCGGAATGTCTTACTGGAGATGTTTTTCATTCTTGTAGGTGTGATTGTAATCAGCAGCTTGACAAAGCATTAAAATTGATTGCAAAAGAAGGTGGTGTTTTGATATATCTGAGGCAGGAAGGACGGGGTATAGGATTATTAAATAAAATAAAAGCCTATAATCTGCAAGACAAAGGCAGAGATACTGTAGAAGCAAATGAAGAACTCGGATTTAAGGCTGACGCTAGAGATTACACTGTTGGAGTGCAGATACTGGCTGATTTGGGAATAAAAAGAATAAGATTGATGACCAACAACCCCAAAAAAATAGAAGGTCTGGGTAAGTATGGAATTAAGATTGTTGAAAGAGTACCATTAATAATCAAACCCACTACTACAAATAAAAAATATCTGGAAGCTAAAAAAGAAAAACTCGGGCATAGGCTAGAAGATAAAGGAGTTGTAGAGTAAATTATTTATTTTTATAATCTCTAATAGTAGGTTTTTCATAAAAACTAAATGCTTTTAGAAATCTTGGCGATCTTGCAAGCGGCCTGATAAATCTCCCAAAGTAGCGCGCTCTGCTTGCTCTAGGGAGAGATTTTTCTCCAACCTCAACTAATTCTTGTGAAATAGCGATGGATTCTTCCAAATTTAAAATGATTACAAACTCTTCTACTACTCTTACAAAAATAAAGGCAGGAAAAAGCGCGATAATCTGCAGCCAATAGGTTCTAAAAAATTTTTCAATATCTTTGGCCCTGTTATACTTAAACAACAAATCTACAACAAAAATTCCTATTATTATTCCATCAATGATTGAAACAGATACATGATATGGTTCGATAGCATCAGAAAAAAATATCTCCATTAGAATCACAAAAAATAATATGACTAAAGAATAAGGTATTAATTTATCAACTATCACCTCGATCTTATGCACCCATTGCTTCATAATGCAATTTTGGTGCTTAATCAATATAAATTTTTCTAAAACTTTTCATTTTTTAAAATCTCAAAAATTCCATAACTTTACTTAAATCTTTTTCTTCCACCAAGAAAATTGTATCTGTCCAGCAGCTTAATGTCTCTAAAATATTTATGCCGTTTTCTCCTAATAAAGAATAAAGGTATGACACAACTCCTGATGTTGTTTCTATCTGTTTCGGGCTTTTTAAAATAACCTCAACTAGATTTGTGTTTTCTTTGATGATTTTGTTTCTGAAGACTTGTTTTATTTTTTTACTGAATTCATCAGAGGTGATTATTGTCACTGCATTTGCACCTTCTACTATATGGAATGTGTCTGATAGCTTTTTAGCTTCTTTTTCAATATCTAACAAATTAGAGAAAATGATGTTCTTTTCCAGAACTATGACATTAATCTTGTTTTTGACCTCTATCTTACTGTTTTTAAGGATATCAAGAATCTTCTTTTCTGTTGTAGCTTCTGTTTTTATTTTTCTATAAAAACGCCTGCATGCAATCAAAACCGCATCAAAGTTTTTTTTAGTGTTTAGATCCAGATCTAGGCATATTTTTCTGGTCAAAGAAGAATAATTAACAAGACCTTTCTTCAAGCAGTCTTTTACAAAAGGATGCTCTGATATATAGCCCTCTGTAAGCTTTGTTATATTTGTCAAAACTACCCAACCCCAACATAATTTATTTACCAGTGATGGATTTTCTTATTTCCCTGGAGATATTATCATCAATTTCAACTGCACTTACATTAATCCAGTCCGAAAGATCTTTTTGCATATTAAAAAGGGAGCGTATATGCCTTGATCTTTGTGGTACTCATTTCAAAAAGACATATCGCTCAACAATAACAATTTCATAACTTCTATTTAAATGTTTTGTTTCGGACATATTTAGATTAAATAGGACATTAAGATCAGTATGAGACATTCTCCTTCTTATGCTGATGTCTAATATTGGACATTTATGTCTAATTTGTCTGGAATGGGTCACTAGGTTTATAAGATGGAATTGATTTTGTTAGGCAATGGCAAATTTAGTAACAAGTGTGGAAATTGCAGGAGCTGAGGGGTTTCCAAGTTATTTAAGTCCAACTCAACTAGAGGGTTTGCTAAGCAATACTCCTGGAAGTAATGGGCATTGTCCTGAAGATTTATCTTTCATTGTATTAACACAGGATCCAGGATATGATGGTAGCCCATTAGTAGGATCGTTGCTTGCTGAAGAAAAGGAAGTTGAGGGATTTGCTTTTGATTATTATGACGGAGTTTCAGTTCATCCAGACCATAGTGATAATGGAGTTGTGAAGGGATTACTAGATACTGCTAGAATTGTTGGCGGTGATAAGCCTTCTCTTTTAAGAACAAGTGATCCAGAATTAGACGAAGTATACGGGACAATGAGTGATGTTTCAATTAAAGTAGGAGACTTTTATATTCACGGATTTGGGTTTTTCGACAAATATGGATTGCCACTTTTCGATGGCGCAGAAGGAAAGTTTGACCTAGCTGTAAAATATGTTGCTGATTTGCCGCAAACATTAGTTGAAGAACCTCAAACCCCGACCAAAGCTCCTGAGCTTCCGCAATAAAAGAACGATCTTGATTTTCCTAAGTTCATTAATCTTTTCATCTTTTGCAGCTGCTTTTTTGCTTTGAGAATCCTGTGGCTGCATTTTACTTCATACAGGTCCACATAGCTGCCTTTTCTTGCAATCAAATCAATCTCTCCAAGGCTTCTTTTCCTGCTAGCAATTTTGACATTCGTAGAAACAAAATCATATTTATGCTTAATCTTATTCTTAAGTTCAAGAACATATCGGTCGTGTTTTGTGAGTTTATGATGCTTTTGCTTAAAAGCCATCTTTACTTTAAATCTAGAGAGTCAGGGTATTTAAATTTTATGAATTTCAAGTCGTCTCGGGCTATCGAAGATAGCCCTATACGCTGTTTTACGTGCACGTAAAAAATTAGAAAACCTTATAAAAGCCTATTTACCACATCCACGCTTATGACTAAGCATGAGAAAGTGAATGGACACATATTAGTGGGTTTAGTGGAAAATGTGGTTATAGTGGGTAGTGATGAAGTTAGTCAGAAAGTGGAGGCAAAAGTTGATACGGGAGCAACAAGAAGCTCTATTGACCTTAAATTAGCCTCAAAGCTGAACTTGGGTCCAGTAATAAAATCAAAGATGGTTAAATCAGCGCATGGAAACAAACTAAGGCCGGTGATTGAGGCTGAGATTGTGTTAGCAGGAAAAAAAATCAAATCAGAATTTACTTTAGCAGACAGGACACATATGAAATACTCAGTGTTGATTGGTGTCAATACATTGAAACATGGATTTTTAGTAGATCCGACCAAAAAATGAAAACAGTAAAATATATTGGACTCGGGATATCGAAGATATCCCAATATCATGAAAATGCAGAGCATTTTCAGGACACCGAAAATCCTTTCGGATTTTCGAGTGCACTGGTGTGAGGGTACGCACAAAATGAAAGTCGCATTGATGTCTATGGAAAGCAAAAGCAGCCAGATGACTCTGGATGCTATGAAAAAATATTTTAGCGAGGTAGACAGCATAAATATCAAGGAACTGGAAGTTAAATTAGGAGGCAAAGAACTTTCTATCTTGTATAATGGAAAACCTTTACCAGAATATAGCTGCATTTACGCAAAAGGTTCTTTTAGATATGCACCTTTGTTAAGGTCGATAACAACTGCATTCTACAACACAGCTTATATGCCAATAAAACCAAACAGCTTTACCATTGTGCATGACAAGCTGCTGACTCATCTTGCATTGCAATACAATAAAGTGCCTATGCCTGAGACATATGTTGTTTCATCAATAGAAGCGTCCAAAAAAATTCTGGAACAGGTGAAGTATCCTATAATAATCAAGTTCCCTCAGGGAACGCAAGGGAAAGGAGTTATGTTCGCTGAGTCGTTTGCAGCTGCTTCTTCTATGTTAGATGCAATTGATAATCTAAAGAATCCTTTTTTGATACAAGAATATATAGAGACAGAAGGTTCCGACATAAGAGCTATAGTTGTTGGAGACAAAGTTGTTGCTGCAATGAAAAGGAAAGCAGCCGGAGAAGATAAAAGAGCTAACCTTCATGCTGGCGGAAAAGGAGAATCAATTGTACTGGACGCTTATTCAAAAAAGATTGCAGTTAATGCCTCAAAATGCATAGGCGCTGAAATCTGTGGTGTTGATATGCTTGAAACAGTAAAAGGACCTCAGGTTATTGAGGCTAATTTAAGCCCTGGCTTGCAGGGAATAACTTCTGTTACGAAAGTTGATGTTGCTGATAGTATTGCGAAATATCTTTATGAGAAGACAAAAGAGTTTACTGAAAAAGGCAAGAGTACAGAAACTTCCAAAATGTTTGAAGATTTAGGTGTTGGCAAAGCAGGAAAAAGTGATTCTGAGCAGCAAATTATTACCAATTTAGATTTTAGGTCAGAAAGGATTTTGCTTCCGAAAATAGTTTCTAATATAACTAAGTTTGATGAGAAGGATGAAGTTGTGATTAAGGCTAAGAAAGGGAAGATTAATTT
>CAYXZV010000025.1:0-12385 GCA_964469645.1 uncultured Methanosarcinales archaeon
CTTTTATTACTCTATGAGACAAGGATTCTGGATAATTGCCAAACAGATTGTAAGAAATGCTGACGTAGTGCTTGAAGTTCTAGATGCCAGATTTCCCAATATAACAAGGATCACCAGATTGGAGAAGATGGCTAAGGAAAAGCTTATCTTAGTTATTAACAAAATTGATCTTGTATCTAAAAAGACAGTGGATAAGATAAAAATGGAGTTTAAAAACTCCAGATATGTTTTAGTATCTTCTACAAAATCTAAGAATATTTCTGAGCTTATGAAATTGATGAAAGGAAAAGTTGCCGTTATAGGCTATCCGAATACCGGAAAAAGCACTTTAATCAATAAATTATCTTCTGGTGGCAAGGCAAGAACAAGTTCGGAATCTGGATTTACTCATGGTAAACAGCTTATAGCCGGAAAAGGCTTTATGCTTATGGATACACCGGGTATTATTCCTTTTGAAGACAGAGATGAAGTTCGCTTGGGTTTAGTATCCGGAATAAGCCCTTCTAAACTGGAAGATCCTGATTTGGTCGCTACCAAATTGATCCACATCTTTAAGAAAAATAATCCTTCTGAATTTTTTAAGTATTATGGTGTTGATATGGCTTTGGATTCTTATTCAATACTTTTAGAGATAGGGAAGAAAAGGCATATGCTTCTCAAGAAAGGAGAAATTGATGAACGAAGAGCTGCTGTTTCCGTTTTAGTGGATTGGCATAAAGGGAAGATAAAACTTTAAGATTTCTTTTTCTTTGCTTTTTTCTTTTTTGGCTTCTTTTCTTCTATGATCTTTGGTTCTTCTAAGTCAGGTAAGTCTAGCTTCTTTGCTTTCTCTTTTTTCTTTGGTTTATCTTCTTTAACATGCCCTTCCAGTATATTTAAAATTTTGTCAAGTTTTTTGTTGATCTGGTCTAAGTTTTCATTGTTTCTTGGTTTTCCAAATTCAGATCTTGAACCGGCTTCCCTGCTTTTGTCTTTAAAGCAATCATCACAGTAAAGAGGCTTTCCTGAGGTTGGTTTAAAGGGAACTTCACATTCGTTGCCGCATTTATCGCATGTTGCTGAATGCATTTCATGTCTATCTCGACCTCTTCCTCTCCTATCAAATCCGCCAGAACGTCTGTCTCTTCCCCTATCATCATCCCTATCTCTTCCACCAAATCCGCCAGAACGTCCTCTTCCAAATCCACCTCTACCTCTGTCAGATCTGCCTCTACCAGAACGTCTTCCTCCAGCGTTACGATCAAAGTCTCCCATGTTGTAGATTTAGATAATGGTTTGGTTTATAAAGGTATGTTATCTTAATTATTAACAGAATATACAAATAGAATTACTGAAATAATTATGAAGATGATACTTGAAATCTTATTGGTACGGAGTATTTTTTTATCTTCCTGCTGAAGAAGGTAGACCATAAATTTCAAATGTAGTTTTTTAACCATAAAGTCAACTGTTGTACGCTGAAACTTCAAAGTTTGTTTAGGAAAAGTCAATACAATCAAACCGACAGTAAGAAAAATACCTGAACGGATTAGGTTTTGAATGTCCATGTAGAGTATTGAGTGATTGAGTTATTTAAATGTGTTGGGTATATGAAAAAGGTCGCGTAACAGATGTTAAGCGACGTTTTTACACCTCATAAACAGTTTGCCTTGCATCGTTAAGATAAGGCTGTTGTGTAATCAATCTTTTCTTCAATAACAACTCTAAAGCATACCTGACTGTCCTTTCTGGTAAATTGGAAATGTTAATGACTTCTTTTTGGGTTAGGTTGCCTTCATAGGATAATATCTTATACACTAACTTTGCACTTGGAGGAAGATTTTTAGTCTCTTTTGTTCTTGAAGTGGAAGTTCGTTTCTTTAACTTGTTCTCAATTGAGTAGTCTTTGGAGAATTCAATGAAACATGCATCATACTTTGATTTTTCTATTTCAACAGATGATGCCTTTAGTGGAACTCTAACGGCTCCATCCATGATGACGATGGGAGAATTAGTTTGTATATCTGAAATACTTATCTTAGTGACATTAGAGATGATTACCGCGCTGCGTTTCTCTATAGAAGCTATTGGAGTTATGGATAATATTTGGGGCTCATCAAGAATTATTGGACCATGAGCAGAAAAACTATAGCCTGTAGAACCAGTAGGTGTAGAGACAATGATTCCGTCTGCATTGTCTTTCCATAACTGTCCTGAATTAAGGTTCAGGGAGTATCTTATCAAGGAAGCGCTTTTAGAGGAAAATATACCTATATCATTCAAAGCAGAATATGTTAAATTATTAAATTTTGCAACTATCCTAGAACGCTTGAATATCTTATATTTTTTCTTTGAAATTAAATCTATATGCTGCTGGAAAGAAGCAGCATCTGATTGCGCAAGAAAACTTTGTGTGGAAGCGATACCAAGCAAAGGGATCTGTTTTTTGCCCAAACCCCTAAACGTCTCTAAAATTAAGTTATCATCACCTATAGCTAGGATATAATCCGGATTTGTATCAATTTTTTTGCCTACAATATACCTCAACCTTTTCTTTTTTAGGTATAAAACTACTTTTTTCTTTAGTTCCAAGGAATCAAAAGTATCATTGCTTATAATGAAATACATTAGAATAAAAAACCTAACTCTATTTAAATAATTTGCTATAAATAGGCAATATTTGCCTATAATTTCTATATTAACAACTTAAATTGCCTAATCCCATAAGTATTTTAAAAAGAATAGGTAATACTTGCAGAATGGAACAGCAGGTTGTTACTAAATTCGATGAACAGACTGAGAAGCTTATTGAGCTAGTTCTGGAACTGAAGAAACAGAAGAATGCAGTCATTCTGGTTCATAATTATCAAAGTCCTGAGATGTATAGGATAGCTGATTTTATTGGGGATTCTTTAGGGTTATCAGTGGAAGCGGCTAAGACAGATGCTGATATTATTGTGTTTTGTGGTGTTAAGTTCATGGCTGAGACTGCTAAGATATTAAGCCCTAAAAAAACAGTTTTACTACCAAGCTTAGAAGCAGGTTGCTCTTTAGCTGATATGGCTACTTCTGAGAAACTAGAAGAAGTAAAAAAATTATATCCAAATGCAGCTGTTGTGAGCTATGTTAATACTACTGCAGACATAAAAGCAATGTCAGATGTATGCTGTACCTCTATGAATGCATTAGAAATAGTAAATTCATTGCCAAATGAAGAGATAATATTTTTACCAGATAAAAATCTAGGAAGATATATTGCTTCTAAAACAAAGAAAAAAATAATCCTATGGGATGGTTACTGTTTTGTACATGACAAGCTGAATGCAGAAATGCTTGAAGAAATGAAGAAAAAGAACCCTAATGCTAAAATAATCGCGCATCCTGAATGCAAAGATGAAATATTAGATATGGCAGACAAAGTATGCGGTACCGGAGGGATGGCAAAATTTGCAAATTTAAACGGAGCAAAAGATTTTATTGTTGTTACAGAATGCGGAATGACAGAGAAGTTAAGGGAAGACGTTCCAGACAAAAACTTCCATTCATTCTGCAACATATGCCCTTACATGAAATCAACTACTATGCCTTTGGTTGCAAAGGCTTTAGTGCATAATCTGAATGAGATCACTTTACCTGAAGATACTATAATAAAAGCAAGGAAAGCCTTGGACCGGATGCTAGAGTTCAAATGAGAAAAAAACTTATTCTTGAGTTCTTTGATAGAGGAAATACTCTGAACCTAAAAAATAAAGAGTATCATTCTTACATAAACAATCTGTTCAACAGCCAGTTAAATGAAGATATTGACAAAGGAGACATAACAACTGATTCTTTAATAGACAAGAACAAGAAAATAAAAGCAACTATAATCGCGAAACAAGAAGGAATAGTTGCAGGCATTGAGGAATCAAAGCTAATGACCAAGAACGAAAAAGTGAAAATAAGAAAAAAAGATGGAAGCAGAGTAAAAAATAAGGATATTATTATGGAAATTTATGGAAATGCAAGGAAAATAATGCGTTATGAAAGGACTTTGCTCAATATACTGCAGAGGATGAGCGGCATAGCTACATTAACTTATAATATAAAAAAACTGGCTAAAAATTGCTTTATTGCTGCAACTAGGAAAACTTTACCGCATCTAATAGACAAGAAAGCTGTAGCTGTTGGAGGCGCTTTGACGCACAGGATAAATTTAAATGATTTCATACTTATAAAAGACAATCATCTGGCCATATTGGGAAACGATATAGAAAAGGCATTGAAACTTACAAATAATAAATCAGAATATGTTGAAATAGAAGTGAAGAATGAAAAAGAGGCTTTAAGAGCTGCAAAAGCGATTAATAAATTAAAATCAAAGAAATTGTTTGCAATTTTGTTTGATAATATGAAAGCTTCAGCGATAAAAAGTACAATAAAAAAGATAAATACTCATAAAATAATATTGTTTGAGGCTTCCGGGAATATAAATGAAACTAATGTTAATAAATACTCCAAAACCGGAGTAGATATTGTTTCTCTTGGGCTTTTAACGCATTCTGCTAAAGTTCTTGATATAAGTTTGGAAATAGAATGAAAGTAGGAATCATAGGCTGTGGAAATATAGGAACGGAAATTGCATTATTTATAGACCAAAATAAAGATTTTGAGCTGAATTTCCTATGTGATGCTAACAACAATAATGTAGAAGAATTACAAAAGAAATTGAGTAATAACAAACCAAATATTGTTTCAATAGGAGACCTAATAACAAACTCTGATTTAATAATAGAGTCAGCAGGCAAAGATGCTGTTAAAGATATACTAAACACTCTTGATTTGGAGCAGGGAGAAAAGAAACTATTAATTATGAGCACAGGAGGAATAATAGAGAACCTGGAAATATTCAACAAAATAAAAAATTGTGAAATATTTGCACCTTCAGGAGCAATAGCAGGTTTAGACGCAATAAAGGCTGTTTCCGGGAAAATAAGCTCATTAATATTCACAACAACAAAGCCAGTTAAAGGGCTTAAAGATGCTCCATATATAACAAAAAATAATATTAACCTTGATGAATTAAAGGATAAGAAAGTTATTTTTGAGGGAAATCTAAAAGAAGCAGTTGATGGATTTCCAAAAAACATCAATGTTGCAGCTACTTTGTTTTTAGCTTCTAAATTTGATAATATCAAAATAAAAATAATTGCAGATCCAAACATAAAAACAAATATTCATGAAATTTCATGCAAAGGAAGTTTCGGAGAAATAATAGCAAAAACAGACACTTTACCGAGTAAAAACCCAAAAACAAGCTATATTGCAATATTGAGCGCAATTCAAACTTTGAGAAATTTCAAAAACAACAAAAAAATCGGTTCTTAATCACTGATTCCAAAGTTTTTTAAATTAAATTAGGTTTTTTAGCGAAATCATGTATGAATTGATAATAACAGAAAAACCAAATGCAGCAAAGAAAGTAGCAGAAGCTCTTGCAGATGGAAAGGCCATAAAAGAAAATATGAGCGGGGTTCCTTATTACCTTGTAACGCATGGGAAGAGGGATATTGTGGTTGCATGCGCTGTTGGGCATCTGTATGGCTTGGGAGAAAAGGAGAAGAAAGGCTGGGTTTTTCCTGTTTTTGATATAGAATGGAAGCCAGCAGGAGATATAAGCAAAAAATCCGGATTCTCAAAGAAATATTTGACAGTAATTAAGAAATTGGCAAAGAATGCTGATGAATTTACAGTCGCAACAGACTATGATCAAGAAGGAAGTGTAATTGGAAAGAATGTAGTTGTTTATGCCTGCAAGAAGAAAGATGCAAACCGGATGAAATTCTCTACACTTACACAAGAAGATTTAGTGGAGGCTTATGAAAATAAATCGAAGAATCTGGATTGGGCGCAGGCAGAAGCAGGAGACGCAAGACACCATCTAGATTTCTATAATGGAATAAATTATTCAAGAGCATTAACATCTTCAATAAAGACAGCTGGAAGCTTCAAGTTAATGTCTACCGGTCGTGTACAAGGGCCAGCGCTAAAAATAATCGTAAATAGGGAAAAAGAAATTAAAGCGTTTAAACCAGTACCATTCTGGCAGATAGAGTTGCAAGGTAATGTCAATAAAGGAGGTATAATATCGTGGCATAAGGAAGATAAGTTTTGGGACAAGAAAAAAGCAAACGAAGTAATGAAGAAAGTTAAGGATGAAAAAAAAGCTGTTGTTGATAAAGCAGAAAAAAAACAGTTTAAGCAGCAGCCACCAACACCTTTTGACCTTACAAGTTTACAGATGGAATCTTATAGGTGCCATAGGATAAGCCCTAAGGAAACTTTAGAGATTGCGCAGGAACTTTACACTGCAGGAGTCATTTCATATCCAAGAACTTCGTCCCAGCAATTATCAGATAAACTTGGTTTCAAGAAAATTCTTACACATCTTCAAAAACAAAAAGAATATTCTGAATTGAGTAAAAAATTATTATCTAAAAAATCTTTAATACCTAATAATGGTAAGAAAACAGATCCTGCGCATCCTGCTATTTATCCAACAGGAAATGTCCCAAGCTTATCAAATGAAAGAGAACAGAAAGTCTATGATCTGGTTGTGAAAAGATTCATGGCTACTTTTGCTGAAAGTGCATTAAGGGAAACTATGACAATAGACATAAATTGCAAAGATGAGATCTTCATTGCAAAAGGCACAAGGACAGTTGAGAAAGGATGGCATGTCTTTTATGATCCTTATGTAAAGATAGAAGAAGAAGAACTTCCGGCAGTAAACAAAGGAGACAATGTGAATGTAAAGACAATAAAATTACATAGCAAAGAAACAACGCCTCCAAAAAGATATACTCCTGCTTCTATAATTAAAGAGTTAGAAAAAAAGAACCTTGGAACAAAGGCAACAAGAGCATCTATAGTTGATACATTGTTCCAGAGAGGATATGTTGATGGAAAAGCAATTGCTGCAACAAATTTAGGCATAAAAACCATTGAAACTCTGGAAAAGCACGTTCCGCAGATTGTTGATGAAGCTTTAACAAGGCATTTTGAGGAAGAGATGGAGCAGATAGTGGAAGGCAAGAAGAAAGGAGAAGATGTCTTGAGCGAGGCCGAGAAAAAGATAACTGAAATAATGTCTGATTTCAAGAAACAGGAGAAGCAAATAGGAAAGGAATTGTTGGCAGCAAACATCGAGACAAGGGATGAGTTAAGTCACCTTGGAACATGCCCTAACTGTAAGAAAGGGAATCTTCATATGAGGCACGGGAAGTATGGAAATTTCGTGGCATGCAATAAATACCCTAAATGCAAAACAACTTTCTCTTTACCTTCGAATGCATTAATCAAACCAGCAAAAAAAGTATGTGAAACATGCAAGCATCCTATGGTTTTAGCCATCAAAAGAGGAAAAAGACCTCAGGATTTCTGTCTGAACAAACAATGCTCTTCAAAACATGTCGAAGGTGAAGCTGGAAAGGAAGCAAAGGCAATAGCAAAAGGAAAAATAGAAAAAAAATGCCCTACCTGCAACGAAGGGAAAGTGGTATTGAGAGGCTCTATTTATGGGAAATTTTATGGCTGTTCTAATTATCCAAAATGCAAGTATACTGAAAAGTTAGTGGAAGGAACAAATAATTAGATTTTTATAACTAAAACAAAAAGATATTAAAAAGACCTTCATTCTTAAAATATTCATGAATAAGTTTGCAATATTTTGGATTTTTAGCGTATTGCTTTTACTTCCTGCTGTAAACGCTGAAAAAGGTCATATGAGACTTTTGGCTGTGACTGAAACCAGCAATGGAGATGTTGGAGGTATAGCAGATTTATTTCTGGAGATTAAGAAAGGCTCTGGAAGAGTTTTTTTAGAAACATTTCCAGTTACGAAAGTTGATACTCAGATATCCACCAGGTTCGCGAAAGAGATAGCTTGTGATTTTGCAGATGTAGATTGCAGCAAATTTGATTTTTTCTATACAATAACAGCAGGTTCATCCATAATCGGAGGTCCATCAGCCGGAGCTGCAATAACAATACTTACTTTTTCATTGATTGAAGGTGTAAATTTAGATGATAATGTTGCAATAACCGGAACTATCAATTCAGGAGGCGTTATAGGTCCTGTAGGGGGTGTAGACGCAAAAATAGAAGCTGCAGGTCGCGAGGGTATAAGTAAAGTTTTGATACCTATTGGGGACTCATTTAACCATATTAATGAAACTGAAAATAATGAAAGCATAAATCAGAGTCTTGATATAAATGAAAGCAAGGAAGAATTTAAGATTGAAGTAAAAGAAGTTGCAACCCTGGATGAAGCACTGTTCGAGTTTACAGGAAAAAGGTTCAGGGAGAAAAAAGTGAATTTGACCATAAGCGAGAACTATAAAGATACTATGAAAGATTTAGCTGTACAGTTGTGCTCCAGAAGCACCAAACTCAAAAATAGAATCTTAAATTTTACAAAAAATGATAATGCAACAAAAGACACTTTCAACAATGCCGTTAACCTGTCAGGCAGAGGAAAAGAATCTTTTCAGGAAAACAAATTTTATTCTTCTGCAAGCTACTGCTTTGGCTCTAATGTTGAATTTAATCGTTTGACATTGGTGCAGCTGAATCTGACAGAAGATGAAGTGCAGGAGAAAATAGATGAGTTAACGAGGGATATAGATAGCTTCGATTTAGAGATGGAGAACAGAAAACTAAAGACAATAACTGATTTAGAAAGCTACATGATTGTCAAGGAAAGGCTGATAGAAGCTAGTGAATTTGTAGATCTTGTTATTGAATCTATAGAGGCGAACAGTACAAACCTGAGGAATCTTGCGTATGCCATGGAAAGGCTTAATTCCGCGAAATCCTGGGCAGAGTTTCTGGAAAACAAGGGAAAGGAATTTGATCTTAATGACCAAGTGATAGAAAGTGCATGCAGGACAAAACTTTCTGAGGTGGAAGAAAGGCTGCAGTATGTACAGCTTTATTTCCCTCAAAACCTTGATAATACAAGAAAAGAATTAGAATATGCTTATCAGGATTTAGAACAAGGAAACTTTGAGCTTTGTTTGTTCAAAGCCAGCAAGGCAAAAGCGAATGTCAACACTGTGCTTAGTGTTTTTGGCGTCAGGACTGATAATGTCAGAAATGTTGCGGATAAAAAATTAGAAATTGTTGAAAGAAATTTAGTTGAGGAAACTGAAAAAGGTGTATTTCCAGTAGTGGGTTATAGCTATTATGAATATGCCAATTCTTTGAAAGAGAATGATCCGTTCTCTGCGCTGCTTTATTCAGAGTATGCTTTGGAATTGAGCAATCTTGAAATATATTTCAAGAGCCCTGCAATAAAAAATATTGATTTATTCGGTAATATAGATAAGAAATTATTCATTGTATTGATTGTAGGAATAATATTGGGATTTTTTATTGGTAAGATTACAAAGTTTAATGTTAAAAAAAGGAAACGTAAGAAAAGTGATTTTAAACCCCACCAAAGCAGAGCCTTGGTAGGGAAAAAGAGGTGATAGAATATCGTTGATTACTCAACGATAGTCTTATCTAATTGTTACTGTATGATGGTACTTATATTTAAAGGTTTCGATATTAGGAGCTAATATGAAGAATTTTACCTATCTGTTTTTTCTGGTATTGTTGTCAATAGTTGGTTGCAGTTCTTTGACAGAAAATGTTTCCAATCAGGAAGTTGTTTATGAAACCGATGTAAATGTACAGGCTTATTTCTGCCCTTTGGATAATTGTGATGGTGTGTTGGAAAATATTGTTAATACTGCTGAAATTTCTGTCCATTGTGCTTTTTATGATCTGGATTTAGAGAATTTAATTACTGCATTTTCTAAAAAAAGCCATACTGCTGATGTTAAGGTTGTTATTGATCATGGCAATTATGACGGCCAGATTAAAGGTGATGGAATTAAGATTGCAAAGTCAAAGCAGTATATGCACAATAAATTCTGCATAATAGACGATAAGAAGATAATAACTGGTAGTATGAATCCGACCGATAATGGTGCTAATAAAAATAATAATAACTTAATAATTATTAATTCAGGATCTCTTGTTGAGAACTATGAAGATGAGTTTGATGAATTGTGGAATGGTGTTTATGCTTCCGGAGATAATGTAAAATACAGTGAAATTAGTACAAATATTGGCTCAATTGAGAATTATTTCTGTCCTGAGGATTGTCAAGAAGGAGAAAACAGGATAATTAACCTTGTGAGGAAAGCAGAAAAATCCGTTAAAGTTGCAATATTCTCTTTTACTCATGAAGGATTAGGTGATGAATTAGTTAAATCAGACATAAAGGGCTTAGATGTCAAGGTTTTAGTGGAAAGAAGACAAAGAAACGTTCAAAAATCTCAATATACTAGATTAAAGGACTTTGGAATTGATATTAAGGTTGATAGCAATAAGAATAATATGCATCATAAGTTTGTAATAATTGATGATAAGATTGTTGTTTTCGGAAGCCCTAACTTTAGCTTTAGCGGATTTGGTAGAAATGATGAGAATTTTTTGATTATTTTTAATGAAGAATTGGCTTTAAGGTTTGTTAGAGAGTTTGAAGGGATGTTTGGTTTGGGAGAAATTGTTTAAATTAACCTTTTTTAGCTTTCTGAGGCATTAAAACGGGTATTCCTTGCTTAATTGGGTATTTTTTGCCGCATTTGACGCAGACAAGCTGTTTTCGGTCTTTTGTGTACCTTAGATTAGATCTACAGACCGGACAGGCCAGTATATCGAACAATTCTTTTGGAATCGGGTCTTTTTTCTCCATTTTTCCTCGAGATTAGGGGAAAGATTTATATAGTAGTTCCGTATCCTCTTTATAAATATTGTTGTTTTTTGAACAATATTTTAAAAAAGGTGGTTTAGAAGTATATTAACTTTACGATTAAATTAAACAATACTAGGTGAACAAAAATGCCAGAATTAGTTAAAAAATGTCCAGAATGTGGTGGAATAAACCTAAACTGGAATAAGGAACGTGGAGAAATCATTTGTAAAGATTGCGGACTAGTCATTGAAGAGAAGATGGTTGACTTTACGCAGGAATGGCGTGAATTTGATTCTGAAGATGGTGAAAGGCGTAGAGCAGGCGCTCCTATGACTTATACTCAGTACGATCATGGTTTAGGTACAGAAGTAGGCCAGAAAGCTGATCTGTTTAAGTTAGGCGGAAAAGAAAGGAATAAATTCTTTAGATTAAGGAAATGGCAGTATAGGATATCCACTGCTATTGAAAGAAACCTTAAATTGGCTCTTGCAGAATTAAAAAGAGTAAGTTCTTACTTAAAATTACCCAAATCTGTTGAAGAAGAGTCAGCTAGAATATACACTTTAGCTGTTCAGCGTGGTTTGGTACGTGGAAGAAGCATGGAATCTGTAGTAGCAGGCGCTTTGTATGCTGCTTGTAGGAGACATGACGTTCCTAGAACACTGGATGAACTTTCAGAAGCTTCAGGTATAGAGAAAAAGGAAATTGGAAGGACTTATAGATTTGTAACTAGAGAGCTAGGCATTACAATATTGCCTTCAAATCCAGCTGATTATATCGCTCGTTTTGCAAGTTCATTGAAATTAAATGCAGAGACTCAAAGTAATTCAATAGAGATACTTGAGAAAGCACAGAAAGCTGAACTTACATCTGGTAGAGGCCCTACAGGAATAGCTGCTGCTGCTTTATATGTATCTGCTTTGCTACATGGCGAAAAAAGAACTCAACGTGAGGTAGCGGATGTTGCTGGTGTAACAGAAGTTACAATTAGGAACAGATATAAGGAATTACTAGAAGAGTTAAAGCTAGAGAAAGAAATCAAAAAGAAGAAGAAGGCTAAGAAGAAAAGGTAATTTTTTTATTTCTATTTTTATATAACAGAAACAAATAAAAACCAATAAATGTTACTTAATAGTACGTTGGGAAGATGGTAGAATTATCAAATAAAGAACTAAGCAGATACTCCAGGCACTTAGTATTGCCAGAACTAGGCATAAAAGGTCAGGAGAAGTTAAAGGAAGCTAAAATTTTGATTGTAGGTGCAGGCGGTCTTGGAAGTCCTGCTGCTTTATATTTAGCTGCTGCTGGTGTTGGTACTATTGGCATAGTTGATTTTGATAATGTTGAAGAAAGCAATCTACAAAGGCAAGTGATTCATTCTACGAAAAGTGTGGGGACAAAAAAGACAGAGTCGGCTAAAAAATCTATTTTGGATCTGAATCCTAACATTAAAGTTGAAATCTATGATGAAAAATTAGATTCAAAGAATGCTTTGGAGATAATTAAAAAATATGATGTTGTTATGGATGGAAGCGATAATTTTCCTACAAAATACCTGGTTAATGATGCTTGTGTTTTGGCAAAGAAACCAAATGTTTATGGAAGCATCTTTAGGTTTGA
>CAYXZV010000026.1:0-11972 GCA_964469645.1 uncultured Methanosarcinales archaeon
GGTGCTTATACAAATAAAATAAAAAAGACGGCAACAAAATTTAATGAATGGGATTCTACTAAAGTAATTGAGCATATAAACAGCGGGACCTATGTACATTTTCAAGACACTGATGCTCCAAATTTTTTAACTAGGTTTGTTAATGATGTCTCTGCATCAAGCTGCTGCGGGATTGAGAGTCTTGTGGATTCAGACAATCATTTAATACCCCTGGATAAAAGAAGTCATGTAGATTATTTATTTTGGGAAACAGGTTATAATTGCGATATTCCTGATTACACCCTACTCAAGGTCGACAGTGTACATTCTGACTTTAAAATTGATGTTGCTCATTTGGCTAAATATAAATTAACGGCTGATGTGCAATTATGTCCGCCTCCAGAATAATGACACTACTCAGAAAAAACAAACAAAGTTTTTATATCATAAAGCCTGGTTTGAATTTTATTAGAGGAATTTGTACAAAAAATGAATGATGATGTCTTAAAAACAAGTGTTGATGACCTGTATGAGCTGGTAAAATCAAGAAAGAAAATAGCAGTAGAAGATGCTGCAAAAATACTGAAGCTTCCCATAACAATTGTACAATCCCTGGTGGATTTTCTTGTTGAAGAGAAGATATTTGGTATGGAGTATAAATTCACTACACCATATATCTACATAAGTGAGAAGAAAAAAATTAATGTCGAAGTTAGTCCGCCACAAGAAAAAAAGGTCATAACAAAGGAAGAGTTTTATCAAAAAGCAACCGGATGGAATGTATCATCTGAAAAAATAAATGAGTTGTGGAAGAAGTACATCAAAGAAAACATGGATTATATTAAGGAAGTTTTTTATACAAAAGCAAGCTCAAAGGACATACAGAAAGAAAAAATAGATAGATTGTGGGAGAAATATCGAACCCAACTACAGTAAAATGGATATTGACGAATTCCTGGAAACGGAAATTAACGCTGAAAAAAAAGAGGATGCAGAAAAAAAGCCTGTTTCTACAGAGATACCTGGAGAAGCCAAAGATAATGTTAAGAATTTTTTTGAGCTTTGGAAAAAAATTGAAGATGCAAAATTCAAGTGGGATGATAAGCTCTATATGGAACTCAATGAAACAAGGGACAAGCTGGAGAAGGAATTAGGCAAAACATTGCTAACTATAAGAAGGAAGAAAAAAGAAATAAAAAGGCTGATAGGAAAATCCCTTAATGAGATAGAAAACAAGAACTATGAAGCTGCAACAAAGATTTATGCAGAGATAAGGAACATGAAGAATGAATTCCCGGATTTTTTGCTTGAAGAAAAAAAAGAGATGAATAAGGAAATCTTCCTGCTTCATGAGAAGCTCCATAACCAAATAGATTCAAAGTTCATCAAGGACTTTAAGGAATCTATAGCAAAGGTAAGCACATTGATAGAAGACTCATTCTCCAATCTTAACAAAATGGATGTTGAGAAAGCGAAAATTATCTATGAAAAAGCTCTGAATACATACAGGGATCTGCCTGATGGATTTATGCAAAAAAAACTAGAACTTTCAGCACAGTTATTGAAGCTTTACAAGGATCTAAGCATACAAACCAGGATCAAAGAATTAAAACAGCTGCTGTCGGATGAGGGTTCTATCACTGCTGATGACAGATTAAAACAATTATCAAGAATGGCAAAAGATAAAAGAATTTCTTTATCTTCTAAGTTAGAGTCATTAGGAGAGCAGCATATACCTGACAAAAGCTTATTGTCCAGTCTTATAGCAAGGAAGCTGGAACGCGCAAGAATAAACCTGGAAAAAGAGCTTTATACAGAAGCGAAAAGGAACATTGAGTCCGTAATCAAGGTTGATCCGCGCAATGCAGAAGCTAAAAGGATGTTGAGCAAGATACCTCTTAAGCATTGATTTCTAGTGATTTTAAATTTCTATAATAAAAACATTTAAATTCACAGAATGATGGTCTAATTCGAGATAAGATGGCAGATAAAGAAGATATCGAAGAATTGAAAAGGGAACTGAAAAAATTAAGGCCCAGAGATAAATTAAAGAGACTTAAAGAGCTAGAGGGAAAAAGAAAAACAGAGATTGATGAGATAGAAGACCTCATAAAAGATTCAGAAAAAGAGCTAAAGACAGAAGAAGTTGCTGAGGAAATTACTCCGGATCAGCCAGATGTAGACATAACAAAACTGTTTGAGGAAGAATCTGAACGGCTTGAGAGTACTGTAAAGAAAGAAGCGCCTGATGCAGAGAAGGATGAAATGGGTTATGTACCTTTCAAGCAGGTTTATAATGATTATTCACAGCTGCAGGACATTACAGATGCAAGCATGATGGGGCCTTTAACACCTACACAGATGGAAACTGTGGATAACATAGGTGAAAGGCTTGATAACACCAAATACCAGTCTGCAAGCAAAGAAATTGCCAATATATTAGTTGCAAGCAAGGCTGCTCTATATAAGATAAAGAAGTATGCCGGGTTGGAATGATAATTCTATGCTGTACTAAACTTTAATTTCATCAGCGGCTTGTAGAAAGACAGCATATTCATTAACCTATATTTTTCCCATTCTGTTGAGTTTATATTCGCCCCAAATGGAGGTACAAAACCGACATCTCCAGGCGCATCTCCTGTTATGAAATACTTGAAATGCTTAGCAGCTTTTTCCATTGTTTCCTTGCTGACCATCTCCCTGGTGCTTTCACCATTTTTCATTGCAATTTCGTTAGAGCTTTCAGTATCCCCATACATGCTATTAGTCTTGAAAGCTCCAAGATGACCCCATATCTTATCATAATCAGTGTATTTTACATGAGGAGACATTCCTGCATAAGGCTTTATGGTTCCATAACCTCCCTGCACTGTATCGTCAGGTTCATTTTCTGGTTCTTCCTCTGCATGCTGTTCCAGGTCTTCGGTCTCTTTGACTTCATCTTGCATTTCATTCAACATCAAAATATTGGATATGATAGCAGAAATAGATGAGGTATCTTTAGGTGCTTTATTTTTCCTTTTAGGAGCTTTAGTGCTTTTCCTTTTTATTGTTTTTTTCTTTATCTCAATAAAGTTTCTTTTGATCAATTCAGTTAATGTATGCTTTACGCTGCTCAAAAAATCACCTGTTGGATATTATATCCAACAATATAGTGGCATCGTATAAATATTTTTCTGTGCTGGAAAACAATGGTTGAGAAGCTATTTTAGTTTATTGATAGTGTTCGCTAAGGGCTTGTTTAGGATTACTGCGGCTGCTAACGCCCCATACTCTGCAAGCTTATAAGAATCAGCATAAGCAACTATTATTATATCATTTTTCTTTAGATCAAATTCAGTTTCTATCTGGCTGAAATCTTCCTTGTAATCCATATCATAGAATTTAAGTTTTTTATCATATTTTAGGATTAAAGCCCCTTCAGCGCCGTTTTTTATGGCTTCGTCTCTCAAAATAACTGTTTTTTCTATCTTATTTGGGCTTTTTACATGGATTGCAATGCTTTTTTTATCCGGGAAAAGGTTAATTTTACTGATTTTTTCAATATCAATGTTGTCTTTTATCTTTTTAAGGGTGGACTTTCCTTTTTCACTCAAAGAATGGCCCATATTATTAGATTCTAAGAATCCTTTTCCTTTCAATATGTCTAAAATGCTTCTTATAGTGCCTTCTCCAAGCTCTAATGATTTTGAAAGGTGGGAGCGGCTTACAGGATTTTCTATCCTCAATAAGCATCTTAATAGGTCTATTTTCATGAAGTTTGATAAGTTCCCTACCATTGCTAAAATAAACTTTATAGAATATAAATAACTTTCTTATTATTAAAACAATAAAGTTTAAAAATTGTACGTTCCCGTACAACAGGGTATAGGGGTATCTTTGATACCCCGAGACGGCTTCTTCGACATATAAATCAGCAGCTTCTTGAAATCAGTCTCGGGACGTCGCAGACGTCTCTATACGCTAGTGTGCAGGCATGCACAAATAATAAAGTTTAAAAACAATCTAATAAATAAAACCATTATGAATGACCGTGCTTTTGCAGAAATAAAAAAAGAGTATGATGATTTTAGTAAGAGTTTGTTGAGAGAAGGAAAACTGCCGTTATGGAGCACTGGAAAGGGCTTTTTCGGAGGAGTAATAGCCGATGAATTGTATGAAGCCTTTAAAAAAATAAAGCTGCATAAATATAACAGTTTTATAGATTTAGGCAGCGGGGATGGCAAAGCTGTTCTGATAGCTGCACTTTTTTGCAAGCGTGCAGTAGGCATTGAAATGGATAATGGATTGTTCAAGAAATCCATGGAAATGGCCAGTAAGCTTAATATCTCAAATGCGTTGTTTTATAACAATGATTTCTTTGAGCATAGCATATCGGAATTTGATGTTGCTTTTGTTTACCCGGATGTTCCTATGCATCGCGGTTTAGAGAAGAAACTGCTGAATGAGCTTAAAGGGAAATTGATCCATTATGGCCATCATTTCAAGCCTCAGCATCTTAAAGTAGAAAATAAGTTTTTGGTAGATGGGAACTTGTTTACGGTTTATAGCAATTCAAATAAATAGCATAAACCCAACATTCTCAATTAGTTTATCATTAATTTTTATTTTATTTTTGTTTATTATTTCTATTTTCTTGTTTTCGTTTAATAATTTTAATAATTCATTGTTTGTTGTTGATTTAACTTCATTGAATTCTAATATATTGTTGTTGAGTCTAGAATCTTTGAATATGAAAATTCCTTTGTTTTCTGTGTATAAAACTGGATTTTTAAGTGTTGTTTCGAATTTAGTTGCTAGTTCTTCTGAGTGTTTTTTTATGCATTGTAAATTATTTTTTGCTATTTCTGCGGATTTTTTACAGTCGAAACTGTGAGGGAAATAGCTCAACAAAGTAATATCAAAATATCTTATTGCATGATTAGTGTAGAAAGGGAATTTAAAGCCTTCTGAGTTGCTTAATGCCGGCAAAATATAGTCGTTCTGTATCTTTTGCTGCTTTTCTTTGTTTTCCATAAAAAAATCAATGCAGCATTTAGGATAACCTAATAGTTCTCCAATTGCATTATCATCATTTTTATTTTCCAATAATTTCAAAAACTGTGATTTATTTTTATCCTTAGAAATGTAGAGGTGATATAATCCATTGTCAGCATATGTTATTGGTACTCTTTTTACTATATTTGCATACCCTCCCTTTCCCTTATCTTCTACCTTGAGCACCTTAAAATCTGAAATTTCTAAAGATAAATTTTCCTTATTGCAGAAATCTTTGATTTTTTCCAGCTCAATATCGTTTGCATCCAACCTTACTGTTTTTTTAATGTCATTCAGTAAGTATAGAATCTCTAAAGATCTTGTATTGTTACCAAAAGTTTTTAATAATCTGTCTATCATAAAAATGCATAGAAGTTGCATAGATATAATATTTACGTTTTATCATTCTAAAATAGTCATAAAGGTTTATAAATTTCTTAAACAAGTGACCCATATATGAAGTTTGATTTGCCTAGAAGGGACCATCCTAACCTGGAGAAGTATGAAAAGCATGATGTAGACATAGCCTACAGGTTCGCTAATGATCTCTATAAGGAGATGGGTGGTCTAACAAGAGCTGTTGTTATCTTTGGCTCCAGCGCGAGAAAAACAACCACTGCAAAAAGTGATATCGATATTTTGGTTGTTATGGATGACCTTACAATAAGCTTAAGCCCGGAAGTCCTTGAAGCTTATAGGGTTATTGTGAACAAGACCATTGTAAAAGTTTCTACAAGGCTGCATATAACAACCTTAAGATTCACTTCATTCTGGGAATACATGAGAAATGGCGATCCTATCGGAATCAATATCTTAAGGGATGGTGTTGCACTGATTGATTCCGGATTTTTTGAGCCTTTGCAGATGCTGTTGAAAAAAGGCAAGATAAGGCCTACATCAGAAAGCATCTGGACTTATTACATAAGAGCTCCAAATACACTGCATAACAGCAAATGGCATATATTACAAGCTACTTTGGATCTGTATTGGGCAGTCATAGATGCTGCACATGCTGCTTTGATGAGACATGGTGAAATTCCTCCCACTCCGGAACATGTTGCGGATTTGCTGGAGCAGAAACTAGTCAAGAAGAAATTATTGGAGCATAAGTACGTCACTATAATGAGGCATTTCTACAAGACCATGAAAATGATCACTCATCGTGAGATAAAAGAGATTAAAGGGGAAGAGTATGACAAGCACTATAAAGCAGCAGAAGATTTCGTCAAGAGAATGAGAGAGTTTGTTGAAGAGTAGATTTTTAAATAAATTCTAATTTAATCTTGCCACCATGCATGTTGAGCTTCAAATGGTAAATTTTCTCCTTCTCCGCGAATTGTTAAAAAGTCCATGCTGCTATATTTTTCAATACACAATGAAATATGGGCATCTATTTGAAGTGTATGTTCATCAGGAACTGCAACATAAAATGACCTTCCGTCAAGTCTAACCTGCTTCATAAGGCCACTCATTAAATTCCCATATTCATCTGGATTTAAGGATTCTCTAGCTTTCTTTGATATACTTACAACATCAGCAATATCTTGAACAGTTCCTTCTATTGTGGTATACTTCAGATTTGGAATATATTTTGCTACTATATCTGGAACATATTGAGCTAATCTATCTATTGACATTTAATCCAAAATTTAGAAGTTATTTATTTAACTTTAGGATTACTGATAAATAACACAAACATATCATTTATTAAATGAATTCTAATTCTTTATTCCTATGAACTTTGAAAAAGGAAAAAAAGAGTTTCTTAGGAAAAAAGATAAAAGTCGGAAAGGTAGTATAGATTCTGAAATAAAAAAATTAGTTGATAGGATTAATTCTCTTGATGAGTTTTTTACAACAAGCAGCTGTGCTGGAAGGATTTTATTGTTTTCGATACCCAAGTCTAATAAAAAAAATGAAGTACAATACTTATTTGCAACACATGAAAAAATAAAGCACAATGAAATTAAAAATATATTAAGAACAATAATTAAAAAAATAAAATTAAAAAACATAAAAAATGATGTTTGGTTCAAGGTTGATGGAGCTATACTGCATGTTGCTTCCAGTAATGTAGATTCTGCCAGAAAACTTTTAAACACTGCAAGAGATATTGGTTTCAAAAGGTCCGGTATAATTTCTATGGGTAAGAACAGGGTTACTATGGAATTTGTAAGTACTGAGAAGATTGAGGCTATTGTAAGCAAGAATGGTAAATTAATTATTGATGAGGATTATTTCAAAGTTTTGGTTAAGGAAGGCAATAAGAAACTAGAGAAGACTTGGGAGAAGATTGAGAGGTTGTATAAAGAATTAAAAAAATAATTCAAGAAATCACTTCTTCAAAACAATATATCCAGCACCGATAACAAACACTGCTGTTCCTAAGAATAATACAACTAATACTGCCAATAGTGTCTTGTACTCGTCTGTTGAAGAGAAGGTTTCCGGAGCTGGTTTTGCCTCTATAACTACTGGAGGTCTTATTACCTCTACTGCTGGTTTTTTCTCTTTAACATCTTTCTTGACTGTTTTTGTAAGTTCGCATTCATCAACATTCAAGTTGATTGTCTTTTCTTCGCTTAAAGTGCTGTCATAATGCGCGCTTATTGTTATTGGATATGTTCCTGGAAGTATATCTGCGCTTATTGACTCCAAAATTTCTTTTTTGAACCTGTTATCTTCTGTTCCTTCATCAAGCTCTATCCCTGATGTAACAGAGTTTATGCCAATCTCTGGACTGGTAATTTCCAGGACAACCTCATCTTCATCATCTGTTCCAGTGTTTATAATTTCAGTGTTGATTGAAACTTGACGCTGGCATGCCAATGTTGATGGTGTAACGTCTGCTCTGATTATCCTTACTTCATGAGTCTCTTTCTCAACTTCAAGTTCCAAATTCCATAATATTTCATGAGTTGTACTGTTTTCATCGTCGCCTTCAACAATTATGATAACATCGTAAATCCCTTCATCGATTTCCAACGGCATTTCAAACTCTATGCTTAAATCTTCGTTCTTTCCCTGCTTAAGGTCAAACTCATCTGCATCCTCATCTAAATCGTCGCCATCATCTATGTCTTCTATTGTAATCTCAACATCAATATCTTCTATCTCCAAATCTTCATCATCTGTGAACATGTTCTCTATTTCCAGCTTGAATTCTACTTTTGTTCCAGGAGCTGCGTCTTTTCCTATCTTGGTGTTATTGTTAAGATTCTTGTCAGATTTTCCATCTACTTTTACATCTAAGTCTGAAATTATAAGTTTCGGGCCTTTACCAACACTTATGTTAAAACTTTGAAGGGCTGTTAAGTTACTGTCACTTACATTTACAGTCACATTATTCAATCCCAATTGAGCAGTTGTTGGTGTCCAGGATATCAATCCGGATGTTGAGCTTATGCTCATTCCGCTAGGGTTGCTTATTAACGAGAAAATTAAAGTATCACCGTCAGGATCTGTGGCATCAACATTATAATTATAAGCTGCGTTTTCAGATGCACTTAGTACAGGAGTTGAGGTTATTAATGGAACTCCATTAGTTACATTTGTCTGAGTGAAGTAAGTTGAAAAGTGTGGAACATTAAACCTTAAGATTCCGTTTGCAGCATCATATGTTACATTAGTACATATATCCTCAGGACATATATTACCCTCAGTATTTTCAAATCCTGATGCGTTGTATATCAAAGGAGCTTTTGTGAAGTTAAGCCCTTTCAGCACTATTGATGCATTCCTGTTTAATTCAGGGTATGTCACTGTGTCAACCGATATGAGCCCGTTACTTACATTGAATGCATCGTCTAAATTTGCTACCCTACTGAAATTCATTGTTTCGTTCCCAAAATCAATTCCGCCAAATGTTGAATGGTTTATCATGACATCAGTTACATTCTCTCTTTCGGATTGATTCAGGCCTGATAAAACCGGGCTGGTTAATCCATCGAATATTATACCAGTAGTAACTGTTAAAATCCATTCGTATTTTGCTTCTGTTCCAGAAGTATCATTTACTATCGCAGTTATATTATAGATTCCAGTGCTTAAGCCAGTTACTGTAACATTTGAGGAATTAGAAGCTATGTTATTGGTTGTATTTCTAAACCAATAAGCTGTTGCATTATTGCCTATATCAATGTCCGAGAAAGTTACATTGAATAACTGGCTTCCGATACCGTCTGAAATAGTCTTGTTTTCAGTTGGGAAGAATTCCGTTATTGTCGGAGCATCATTGGTGTTGGCTACAGTTATTAATACTACTTGAGAGTCTATTAATGAGTCGTTTACTGTAAAGTTTACAGAATTGGTCCCAACATACTCATTTGTTGGTGTCCATGAAACTGTGGTCAATGAATTATTTGCGTCATTTGTGAATGAAATTGAGGTTATGTTTGAGGTAAAAGTCAAAGTGTTGTTATCTGGATCAATTGCTGTTATGTTAAACCTTAACTCAGTATCTTCAGTTGCAGTTGTTATATCTGATATTGCATCTAAAACTGGCTCTCTGTTGGTATTTGTTACAGTTACTGTCCATTCCTGTTCTGCTGAATTTGAATTATTGTCCTGCACTTCTAATTTCAATGTGTAGGTTCCTGCTGCTGTAAAGTTATCTGTTAAATTAAATGAAAAGTTTCCGACATTGCTTATTTCCACATTATCCCTAAACCATGTAAAGTTTATAGGGTCGTCATCAGGATCAGAGGCATTAATAGTGAAATTCAATGTTTTGTCCTCTGCGACGAATGGTATAAGGCTTATGCTTGATGAGTTAATCGTGTTGTTCCATATCCAGGCGTTGATTAGAGGACTTCTATCCCTGATCATTGTAAAGTTGAATATTGATGAGTTTGAAGAGTTCAATGAATTATCACTAGCTAAAACCTTCCAGAAGTATGTTTCATTTGCGTTTAGGTTTGTCAATGATAATGTTGTTAATGTAGCTGTTGCATTGAATGTTATATCATTGCTGTCATTGGAAACAAATACATAATATGTTATATCATCATTATCCACATCTAATGAAGCGTTCCATCTCAGAACAGCATTTCCTGCAGAAGATGTGACATTAAAGCCGCTTTCTGGGCTTGTTAATGCAGGGGTTGTCGGAGCATCGTTTACATTAGTTACATTAATTACGATAAGATTACTGGAGGTTGTATTGGAGCTTGAGTCTATAGCAGTAAAGGTGATGTTGTTTATACCTGTAAAGTTTGCTACCGGGGTAAAGTTTGCAATCTGAGTTACGTTATTAACATGTACAGTAACATTATCAGGTTGGGTAAAGTTATACTTAAAGTCCTGTCCATCAAATACTTCTCCGTCTAATGATTTAAAGAACAATGATAAATTCAATGTTGCATTATCATCTTCTACAATGGTTATGTTCTGTATATCTGTAATTAAAATAGGATCGTCATCGGTGTTGTTAACTGTTACATTTATGTTTGATAAATTGAAGTTTCCAGCTCCATCGTATGCAATTGCTTTCAATGCGTAAACAGCGTCTGGATAAGAACCGCTTGTTGTGCTCCAGTTAAATGTGTTTGTAAAGTTTACATCATCAAATACCAAAATATTGTTGATATAAAATTCAATATTGCTTAAATTAAGATCTGATGCTGAAACGTTAAATTCAACATCCCCTTTTACAAAAGAATTGTTTGTTGGATTGGTTACGTTTACATTCGGATTGCTATCATCCCTGACCAAGCTCATGAAAGTAGTATTAGTTTGTGATGTGTTCTGGCTTGTAGTGGTAAATGTCAGATTAAAGCTGCTAACAGATTCAGATGTACTTCCACTCATTGGCCTATGATAAATTGAAACAATTTCTGTTTGTCCTCTTTCAACATAGATATCCCTTATATTTGAATTGTTCCATAAATTAGGCCATGAGAAAAAATTTCCAGTTGGAGGGTAAAAAGTAAAGTTATGCCCTATATTTCCTGTGTTATTAATAGTGAAATTTCCAACAAGACCTGCCTTGTCTGATCTGCTATAGGTTACATTATTATTCTGGAAAGATGTCCATGAATCATCTGTAGGAACCTCTACTGTTAATAGTATAGATTTGGATGTTGTGGATGTGGCTGCGATGGTGAAAGTTCCGGTATAGTTTCCAGGATTTGTATATTTAGGAACGGTTACATTCACATCCAATGTGACATTGGTAGTTGCTGATATTGTGCCGAAATTAAAAGTTGTTACATTCAACCAGCTGCTTTGTACAGTATCCGGGGTAAAGGTTACAGTTACGCTATCAAGATCAGCATTTCCTGTTGAGTTTATGTCCAAAGATATTGTTGAGTTTTCCCCGTGGCTTATTGTTGAGGATATGTTTGGAGCTGTAGTCATCTGAGGATTGCTGGAAATTGTAATATCACTTTGAACAAATGTTGCAAACTGAACTTGAGTAAAATCATTGTTAGTCCAATTCCGGTTCCAGAATATGCTATGACTGCCTGTCAGCCCGCCATCGACTGTTACATTAAAAGTCACATTACAATTTTGGCCAGGACTTAGATTTAAGCTGCAACTTTGATAAGAGACAGGTGCAACTGAAAATGATTGATCAGCTGAAAATTCCTGAAGAATGACTCCTGTATCATACATTGGATTGTTGCCTGAATTTTCCAAAGTAACGTTTACCTGAACAGTTTTATCTGACTGGTTCAAATCCGAAACTGTTACAGCCAGAGGAGTTAATGTTCCTGTTGTTACGTTATTTGTTGTAAAATTATGAGTTGTTGTGTTTATGTTTCCTGCCTTGTCTATTGCGGTAAATGTTATCTCAAAATCACCTTCTGTTGAAGGCGCAGTTAAATTACAATAATGTATATTTCCATCTGTGCTAAAATTACCCACAGTTGTCCCGCTTAAAGCGCATGTTACATTCAACAAATTCAAATCTGTTGCATTTACAGAGGCATTGAAGACAGAATTCTTACTTACGA
>CAYXZV010000027.1:0-11658 GCA_964469645.1 uncultured Methanosarcinales archaeon
TTCATAGGGTTCGATATCTACATTATAATTTTTCTTGGCAATTTTCTTCATCAAAATACCCAACCAGCTTATCATTACCCCATTATCAACTAAAAATTGATTTTCAGGAACAAAGAATTTCCCTTTTCTTTCTTTGCACATTATATTGCACATCTCCTGCAAACGTTTATTGCAAGCTACACCTCCACCTAAAAGCAATTCTTTTTTACCGGTATGAGCCATTGCCCTTTCTGCTACTTCAGTTAACATTGCAAAAACAGTTTCCTGCAAAGAATAGCATAAATCTTCAACTTTATATTTTCCGGAATCAAATTTCTTCTTCAGATCTGTCAATATCCCTGAAAAGCTTACATCCATTCCCTTTACAACGTAAGGCAATTCAACATAATTTTTACTTTTCAAAGCGAGCTTTTCAATTTTTGGGCCACCAGGAAAGCCTAATCCAATATAACGAGCAAAAGCATCTATGAAGTTTCCAATACCTTGATCTAATGTTTCCCCAAAAATTCTGTACTTGCCGGATTCGTAAGCAATAATTTGTGTATTAGCGCCTGAAGCATACAACAGAACAGGATCTCTAGATTTTGTAAGTAATTTTCCTATTTCTAAATGGCTGACACAATGATTTACACCCACTAAAGGAATTTTTAATTTAGAAGAAATTTCTTTTGCAAACCTCATCCCAACCAATAAAGCAGGTGCAATTCCAGGGCCTTGAGAGAAAGACACTAAATCAATATCTTTTAATTCCAAATTTGCTTTTTTTAATGCATCGTTTAGTATGTCTTCTTTTACTTTGTTGTGGTGTTCTCTCAAATCATCAGGTATCAAACCACCTTTTTCTGTATGGAAAGCATCTATAGAGTTAGCTAGTACTTTACCTTTACTTGTAACTATACCTATTCCGAATGTATGTGCGGTGCTTTCAATGCCTAGACAAGTAATTTCTTTCATTAGGATTTGTATTTTAGCCTAATTTATAACTTTTATTATTATTTTCAATATAAAAAAATCAATAAGATTACTGTCGTACAATTAGTTATGGGGGTTATAAGTCTTAAAGCCTTCAAAGAACGCATTTAATACAGCCTCATCACGATCCCATAATCCAGCAAAAATTGCAGAATTCAGAGCTCTTATGACATTATGTAGATCCCATTCTTTCATGTCTTTCAGCATTTTTTCCTGGGGAAGACCCGCTATATGTGATCTAACTCCTTCCAAATACTGGAGTAATTGTTCTTCACTAGGATTAGAAAATTCTATCTGAGTTTTTCTCATCGGATCGCCATAAAGGAAATACAACACATCTCTGGGTGAAAAATTTGGGTATTTTGAAAGATCAGTAGCAACACCAAAGTCAATTAATTTTGGTCCTTCTTCTCCGACAAGAACATGTGACTTGAAATTAGGATCTGTTTGCATGATCCAATCTACATATGTTATATCTAAGGAATGAAGTTGCCTATACATTTCTGCTACTTGTTCTCCTAGGCTTTCAGCACTTTGAGGTGTTAAACCTTGAAGTGAGTGCAATGGGACTGCATTTAGAAGTTCTTCTGTTAAATATCCTCCAATTGATTGGTATTGACGAGGTCCTAATCGATTTTCTCCAATCGTTCCAACTAATCTTGCTTCATCTGGAGATTGTACAGGCTTCATAATAAAATATCCATCAGGTGTTCTTACTGCTGCAACTAAGCCACGGTTTCCAAATGGTGAATAGCTTATTCCTACGTTGTTAGGATCTGCATTGATGTGGTCAATTAAAAGAGGAAAAAAAGTGAATACAGAAAATTGCTGAACGAGGGGATCTTCCATAACTCTTCTATACAGGTCTGGATCCTTTTCCTGTAAGGGCAATAGTGGAAATCTGACATCAGTAGATCCATCTTCATCTATAAATCCCGAATATGGCCCATTAGGTCTTTCTCCAAAAACTCTACTCACCAAATCAGGTTTTAATTCCCTGTAGGTTGCATCCATAGATAAATCTCTTACTCCACCTTCTACAATATTTTGAGTAAGGGTTGCTCTTATTTGTGCTATTTCATTAGGTGAGTAGTTTAACATATCCTCTGGGTTAAATCAAGACTATTTAAACCTTTCTTTTGTCACTATTGCTAAGTAAGAATTCTTAAGAAACAATATCCACAACTTTAATCTTAAAATTCAATGTTTGCCCTGCTAAAGGATGATTTACATCAATTGTTACTGTTTCATCAGTTACTTCTGTAATTGTTGCCGGAACCTGGTTGCCATTTGGTACTGTGACTGCAAGCAATGTTCCTGGTTTTAGTTCTTCCTCTATTGGTATATCATCCCTGGGAACTTCTTGGATTAACGCAGGATTTGGATCACCATAAGCTTCTGACGGCTCTAATTTGATCTCTTTTTCTTGCCCTATTTTCATCCCAATAACAGCTGTATCAAATCCAGGAATCATCTGACCTTCACCTACTTTAAACTCTAATGGGTCACGACCTTCAGATGTATCAAATATACTTCCGTCATCTAATGTTCCTGTATACTCTACCTTTACTGTATCTCCTGGTTTTACTTGTTTAGCACCAAGTGTAAATGAAGAATTTAGTACCATTGAAGAAAATACAAACAACAAAGAAGCTGCTACGATTGCAATAACAATTTTCCCGAATACGTCTTTCATTTCTAGAACGAAAAATATTTAGTTTAAATAACTTTGGTTTAAAAATAAAAACGCCGAGACTGGGAATTTCATCAAACTTTTACACCGTTCCGAGACATCGTAGATGTCTCATTGCGTACTTTTAGTCAAATTTTTTGTAAAAATTTGTTTTGAACCCAGACACCCTTGCGGGTCAGCCTTTCCAGGGTTACACTAATCTTTAGATTATCTGTGCAATACCAGGTTATGCGATCTCGGCATAAAGGCCTTTCTCGGCAGATTCATGAGAATTAAATTTGTTTATAAATCTTTATGATTTATTGTTATATTGTTTCATCAGGATTAAATTACACGTAAGTGTGGTTGCTCTTGCGGAATGCTCTCTATTTCACTTACCAAGGTTTCTAATGTTTCTTCAAGAGACATTCCATTTGCTGGCAGTTTTCCTTGCTTTGTAGCTCGTATAATATATTCAATCAATTCTCTAGCTGTAAATTTCTGTGGAGATATCCACTCACCAATAGAATACCTACGTCTACTCTGTATATATTTTTTTCTTTGCATGGGTATTAAAAACAAGCTCGAATTTCCAAGTATTCTGGAAGCAACTTTATAGGATTTCCTTCCAGTGGACTCATCATTATATTGTGTTTCCCATAAATAATGACTTGCAGCAAGAGTCGCTTCATGAAATTGAGCTATAAGTCCATTTATGTAACCAGGTGTATCTACCATTTAACTGAAAAAAACATAGTGGATTTAAAAATATTACTATGAGAAATCTAATAGAATAAGATTATAACCTCAATTCCTTTTTCCAAAATCTACAAACACTTTCAGTTTTCTTAGAAGCTATTCCAACATAGTTTTCCGGATTATTAATAATTTTTAGCTGCTCTTTATTGAACTTTTTCAGGTAAGGTTTTAATGATGCTTCTTTCTTGATTATATCCTGCAAAGGCTTTTTCATTGATTGTGATTTTAGTGTAAGCTGCCTGACAATTTCATGCGCATCCGGATGATCATAAGCAGCCAATAAGATATACAATGGCTCAGCTACAATCAAACCTTTATTCATGTCAAAATTCTTCTTCAGATTCTCCTTATCAACATTCAGGCTTTTCATTGTCTTATTTAATCTTGAAACAGAAATATACAGCGCAGCAAGAATTTCAGGTACAAACCTTGAGGAAGCTGAATTAGTCAAATCTCTCTGGTGCTCTGATATCTGGTCAGAATATAATGTAACCATTCTAGGCATGAACTCTTTCCATAAGCTTTTAACATTCTCAAAATTTATAGGATTCCTTTTCTGAGGCATAGTAGACGAACCAACCTGCTTAGAGGTAAAAATCTCACCTACTTCACCTATCTCAGAACGCTGCAAGGCCCTCATATCGTCCGATAAATTAGCAAGAACACCAAAACTCTCAACAACAGCATTCACATAATCAACCATAAACTCTGCTTCCGGTATTTGCGTAGATATAGGAGAAGATTTAAGATTCAATTCAGACAAAACTTCTTCTTCAAATTTCTCCGGATTATTGAAAAACAAAGACGAAGCATTATAACTGCCAACAGCTCCAGCAATCTTACCGCGTAAATTATTCCCAGTTCTCTTTATTTTCAATATAGAACCACCAAACCTTGAAACATACTGCGCAACAGCAAAACCGAATGTTATCGGGACTGCATGCTGTCCGTGAGTACGCCCTACCTGCAAAGTACTTTTTTCCCTTAGAGCTAAATCAACAAGAGTTTTCTCGAATTCAATTAATTTTGGAACCAAAACATTATTTGTAAATTCCTTAAATCTCAAAGCATCTGCTGTTGAGATAATATCATGGCTTGTGGTTGTAAAATGAATGAATGGCTTTGCTTCATCACTTACTTTATTCCTTATGCAGTTTACCAAAGCGCGAACATTATGTTTTAATTTATCTTCCTCAACATAGACCTCTTCCGCATTGATTTTTTTGCATGCTTTCTCCACTTCATCGGCAATTTTCTTGTTACAAACGCCTTTCTTAGCTAAAGTATTAGTTAATGCACTTTCCACTTTAGCCATATGCTTAATCATAGCATTCTCACTCAGATACGGCTGTAATTTTGAGAATATCCTCTCATTCCTTCCATAATACCTGAAATCCAGAGGATTTATTGTATCAAAGATATTTATCTTTGGCTCAAAAGAAGTATCTTTTTTGTCCACATCCAATATATCTTGGATGTTTTGCAATAATGAACTGTCTTTATTCAAGCTGATAATGATCTTATTCTTATCCTGATTTTCTTTTATTAAATTGTTTTTCTTGAATAACTGGATTGTAGCATGCACCTTAGCTGGTGATATATCCAGTTTAGCAGCAATATCCCTAATATGAAGGCTTTCTTTCGATAATAGCTTCAAAACCTCAATATTTTTTTTGGTAAATATCTCACTTAGTTCCATACTATATAGTAAATGTTCATTATTTATAAACCTTTCTATACTTTAGAATATATATTGTTTGTTTTTGTTGAACGTATTTTATAGATTATCCATAGGAAGGTTTTAATAGTGGTATTGTTGTCTGATAGTACACAAAATGACATTGGAAAGTGATATGGGAGATGAACAAGTTCCAATAAAAACTCTTAAAAGAGAGATAAGGGGAACTTTAGATACAATAAGAACTAGTATTCCGACAACTGAACAGGATACTAATGCACCGATAATAATGAGAGAGGAGATTCATGGATTAGATAGTGTGTTTGAAGCACCAGAACTTGGAGGTGTGCATGGAGATAATGAGTCATTCGAATCCGATTTATATGCGCCTGAAAGACGACAAATATACAAAAATTAGTTTAGATTTCTTAGTATGCTCAAATCAACCCAACAACTTTCCCAACGAAGAAAACATAGAACATTAGCAGCAGATAACCTTCCCATCTTGTTATTCTCCTGTCTTGGGTCATAAAGAAATACAATAGGCTGGCAATTACCATGACAGGCAGTCCAAATGTCAAGATGCTTGAAGGGATGATTAAAGTTCCAATCACCGCAGGAATTCCCATGACAGCAAATGTGTTGAAGATATTTGACCCAAGAATGTTTCCTACTGCCATCTCCGGCTTTCCTTTCTTTGCTGCAGTAATGCTTACTGCTAACTCAGGTAATGAAGTTCCTAAAGCAACAGCAGTCACAGCTATGATCTCGGTGCCTATGTTTAATGCACTTGATAACCCGATTACAGATTCTATGGTATATTTTGCACCGATATAAATAAAAACAGTACTTACAATAAGGACGCCCCAAGATTTCAGGATATGATTTTTTAATTTTAACTCTCCTTTCATCTCTTTTTTTATTTCCTTGTCTTTGTGCACCCTTTCGGTGTTTATTGTGTAGCTGAAATAGAGAACAATGCCTGCAATAGACAGCAGCGCTTCAGGCAAGCTAAAAACACCATCCCAGATCATGACAGCAAATAAAAATGCTGAACCTATTAATATTGGCAGGTCCACATGTATAAGCTCGTATGTAACCTTTATTTTTTTGCCAATTATGGCCGTAATCCCAAGAATAAGGAATATGTTTGCTATATTTGAACCTACAACATTGCCTACTACTATCTCCGAAGAATTTTTTAAAACCGCAAAAATAGATGAGATAAGCTCAGGCAACGAAGTTCCTACTGCCACTATAGTGACCCCAACAATAAATGCCGGGAGTCCAAGGCGTACCCCAATCTTCTCAGCAGAATCCGTAAAATAATCTGAGGATTTGATTAGAACAAACAAGCTTACTATGAAGATTGCAATCAAAGTAATTAATTCTGGCATAATATTACCTAAAATTCAGTGTTTATATTATTTGTGTTCTAAAGCCTCTTTAAATCAGGCAGATGATGTTCGTAAAAGAACGCTAATTCTTTGTCTTTCTTTTTCAGTTCAGCCACAACTTTTTTGTGTATGTCTTCTGATTTAATCATTTTTTTGCCTTTTGCAAACTTCTTGATATGACTAGTTATTTTTTCAGATGTTTTTTCGCATAGTGTATCTTCATAATGCGCACTCGCACAGGCAGCATACACAGAGCCATATACTTTCTTCTCATCAAACTCTTCTGTATGCCCTTTCCTTTTTACGATGCAGTTCTTGCATGTTTCTCCTTCTTTCATAATTACTCACCTACAGATTCAAAGCTAGATTTATCAGATAAGCTCCAAATGCCAATAAAAACAATCCAATACCCAATCTCATTAATCCTCTGTGTTTTTTTCTCCATTTCTCGAGCTTGTGGGACGCATGACCCAGATAGACCAAAGCAATAATAATAAATAATGGAAGTATGAATATCAAATTATAGAGCAAGAGTAAAGGCAATCCTTCAGCATAATTCCCTCCGGACAATAATGCTATGATTGCAAGGTATGGAGCACCAGTGCATGGAAATTCAAACAATACAACTGCAAACCCAAGAAGACCTGCTACACCCAAACTAAGCAGTGGATGTTCTGTGTCCAGCTCTTTCATGGTGTTAGATAATTTCTTTATCTTTTCCGCTCCGCCAGGGATCATCTGCAATGAAAAGCCGCGGCCGTACCAGAAAAAATCCTTTACCTCTAAAATACCTGCCAGTATTGCTATTATGCCTGCAATCCAGTAAAATGGCTTAACAATACCTGTTGATTGTGTAACTGCTAATAGTCCAATTCCAATCAATAAATAAGTAATATAAACTACTGAAGTATATATCAAACCTGCAACCAACATCTTTAATTTATTTTTAAAGACAGTGACCATATAAGCCAATAGAAATATCAACACACCAAAAACGCATGGATTGATGCTGTCTGCTAATGCCGCTCCAATCACCAATCCTAATGTAAGCTGGTCAGCCATTTTATTATTCTAATGAACAACCTGAAACTTCAGATAACGTTTCTAAAGTTTGGAATCCTGCAAGCTTTTCTATTACTTCCCCATCTCTTTCCAGCATCCAGGTTGGAGTCTTCTCTATATCCATTTCCAAACAAAGCTGAGTTTGTGGATTTTCTCCTCTAGGATGACATTCTATCTCTCCTAGAAGTTCAAATGCAGGACCTATTACTTTTCGTTGGCGTTCACATACACTGCAGGTGTATTGTCCGTACATTTTCATTCCACTTTCTTTAAGACAACTAACCCAAGCTTCCATCTTCAGGTCCTCTGGTGTTTTCTCGGCAGGCTGAGTCTGTCCAGAGCAGCCACTGATGGCCAATATGGCTGCGAGGATAGAAACCTGCAGTACTGTTTTCGCTAACAAGCTGAACCTCCACTAATTGAGCAGATCAATTGAATGCTTTTTCTCAGCATCCAAACTCTCCTCCTATTGGACATCCACCAGTAGCATCCCCGTCAAAAACACCGGGTTCTGGCCCGGATGCAAAAAATTCCTCAGGATTCACTCCGGTTTCACCATCATGATTCCACAAATTCCAATAATATCTCCATTCTTGCCAGCCAATATTTAGGTGTTTTACATAAATGCCATGTTCTGCAAGCATTTTGCCAATTTTTCGCCCAGTCATACAACCGTGACTGTAACAATAAACTACGATTTCTTGAACATTAGCATCCGCTTGTTTTTGTAATTCTTTGAATGAGCCTACAATTCTATCTACTGCGCCATAATCTGATTTATCGGGTGTGGCATATGCAGGCACATTATAAGCGCCAACAATGTGGTTGGTTTCATATTCTTCCTGACTACGAAGATCGACAATAAGAAAGTTTCCATCTGCTATATGCTTTCTTAAACCATGAGGACTCACAGAAACTGCATTTTCAACATCATAGAATTCTTGTATAAGGTCCTCAGTAGTACGTTCTGGAACTTCCGGAATGCTGTTTTGCACTACAAGATATGCAGTTATTCCTCCAGCAAGTACTCCAACAATTATTGCTAAAAGTACTGGATTAGCCTGATTTTTGTCACCTTTTTTCATTTTTTATGCACCTCTTTTCTTAATTTATCATTTCAGTATATTAGAGATATTTAAATATTACTGTTCCTAGCCTCAAAACAGTTCATCTGAGAACTTTAACCAACTGATCATGTATTTTTTTATTACTTGAAATGAATTTTCCAGTATTAGCATCCCATCCATTACCTTTAAAATCAGTGACTTTTCCTGAAGCTTCCTCAACAATTAAGGCACCAGCAGCAACATCCCATGGATAAGTGTATATTGTTATGTAAGCATCTGCATTGCCCTTTGCAACGCTTGTATAGCCATAAACAGCAGAGCCTAAAACCCTAATATCATATACTGATCCTTTCAGCTTATTGAGCATATCAATCTTTTTCTCGGGCAAATACCTCAGAACCAGATCTGTAATGATAAAAGATTTTTTCAACATTTTTTTATTAGAAACTTTAATCTTTTTTCCGTTCAGGAATGCTCCTTTTCCCTTCTCTGCAACATAAAGCTCGTTAAAATACGGCAAGAAGATTACACCGAGAATAATCTTACCTTTGTATTCCAGGCCTATAGAAACTCCAAACATTGGAAGCTTATGGATATAATTATGCGTCCCATCCAATGGGTCTATATACCATCTATAATCTGATTTTTTATTCAATCTTCCGGATTCTTCAGAAACAATATCGTGATCTGGGTATTTTTCCCTTATTGTTGATATGATAAATTTCTCGCTTTCCAGATCAACATTAGTGACATAGCTTTCCTGATCCTTGACTCTGACTGATTTCACTTTGCCGAAATTCTTCATGAGAATCTTTCCAGCGCCTTTCGCAGCTTTGATTGCCAGTGATTTCATAAGGATTTTAGAATTAAAGGTGTATTAATATGTTTTGGTTTGATTATAAAGAACATTATTAGGTTTACCTTTTAAACAAATCCAGATTGTGCCCTGAATAAGGTAAATGGTTTAAATCGTCTCTAACCAAATAAGCAAAATCATCGTAAAACCTCTGTGTAGGCCCTTCAATGCCACCAAGATAACGAGGTTCCATTTTTCTTCCCTCGCGATCACCAGGAGAAAAAATATTTCCAATAGGCATTCTAGAGGGTATTATCTGCCCATCAACTTCCTGCAAACCCACAGAAATTCCAGATTCTCGGTCCAAAGCTGCCAGTACTGCTTGTCTCCCAACATCAAATGCTTCTTCAGCATCAACTCTGGACCTCAATAAGGATCTTTGGATATGATTTGGTACGAAACTTGAATCTTTTAGTCCATAATCAGCGGCTCTGGCTTCAACACATAGTTCATGTTGTATGATTCCTGCTATAGCTGAGGCAGTACTAAAAGAGTCTGATCTTCCATACTGGGAGTGCCCAAACGAATCTCTGGATTCATGAGCGTTATACAATTTAGCAAGAGTCACTCCATCTCCATTTACTATTTCTTCACCAACAACAATAAATACAAAACCTTTGCCACTCAATAAATTGTCTACTGCGTCTAACAATTCTGTCTGGATAAATGGAACTTCTCTTGGAAGAAATAAATTAGGAGCTGCGTCGTAATTTATACCACCATCTTGCTCTAATCTTGCAAAAGCGGATCCGTATGTGAGCCAACCAGTACCTCTTCCCATTGCTTGGTACACCACAACTGGAACTGTATTAAAATCCACGCCTCTATCTCCATATGTTCTTCTTGATGTAGCGCTTCCAAGATCCCAAGCTAGAGCTTTTATCATCTCCGCATTAGTCAAACATGCTGATCCAAATCCAGGTGTATGATGATTGTTTAATAAGTTATTATCGACAGTTTTCGCGACATGAATACCATCCAGCATTTGTATGACCCTTGCGGAATCGTCACCGCCGATGTACAAAAATACGTCTATCCTGTTTTGTTCTAATATTGCCTTGGCCAGTAAAACCGATTCTGTATCACCCTCTCCAATTTTATATCTGGTATTACCGAGGATTGCACCTGGTACGCCAGTTAATCTTTTTGGATCAAAATCAGTTATATCTTCAAGACTGTCGTCAGGATTAAAAAGAAGACCTTCCAATCCATTTCTAATTCCAATAACATTTACTCCTTGTATACCTGCTTGATATAAGATTCCTAATAAAGTATCATTTATTACAGCAGTTGGGCCTCCACCTTGTGCTACAGCTATTTTTACCATTTTTGTTTATTGCTTAAACATATCGGATCGCTGTAAAACTTATAAGTTTAACCTATATAGACTAAATACTTTTTAGAACTTATAACAATCCTTTTGATGTAAGATTTTTCTTCATCCTCTCAAGAACATTTCCAACTTCTGCTTTGAATTCCTGACCGGTAATCATCTCATAAGCAGTTATGTACCTTTTTGCTGCTTCGATTTTAACTTCATCAGGTATTTCAGGTATATCTCCGTCTCCGATAAAACCTTTATCAGCCAAAAATTGCCTTACATATTCTTTATCTAATTTTTGAGGATCTTCGCCTTTAGAAAATCTTTCCTCATAAGTATCTTTGATCCAGTACCTTGAAGAGTCCGGTGTATGCATCTCATCTATTAATGTCAAGTTCCCTTCTGAATCCAGCCCAAACTCATATTTTGTATCCACTAGAATTAAATTGTTTTTAGAAACTAATTCATTTCCGAAATTATACAAAGCTATAGCTGCATTAGCCATCTTATCATAGACTTCCTGGCTGACTAAACCTCTTTTGACAGCTTCTTCTCCTGAAATGGATTCATCATGTTCTCCATGTTCAGCTTTTGTTGAAGGTGTTATTATTGGTTTCTCAAACTTCTGGTCTTTTTTCATCCCGTCCGGTAACTTATTCCCGCAGAAATCTCTAACACCTTTCTCATAATTATACCATGCAGATGTTTTAGTTACACCGGTTAAATATCCTCTAACTACCATCTCAACAGGAATCAATTTGCATTCCTTCCCTACAGTAACATTTGGATCCGGAACTTCAATAACATGATTTTGGACAATATCTTTAGTTTTCTTGAACCAGAAAGCACTTGTTTGATTCAGAACCTGGCCTTT
>CAYXZV010000028.1:0-11575 GCA_964469645.1 uncultured Methanosarcinales archaeon
AATAAATAGCTTTTTTACGAAGATTTAAGTGCTAAAAAACCTTATACATTAAAAATACGCCAAATAAACGCGCTTTTTCGCCAAAAAAAGCAGTTTAGCTGAGTTTTTCGCCAAAAAAACTCAAATTGGATTTCTTTTATTTACATTTATATCTACAAGATCCTATTTAAACATTTCTAGACTGCAGAATATAGGTTTTGGTATATCCGTATAGTTAGTTTTGGATTAATATTATAAATCCGGCTTTATTCCTCCTTATTATGACACTAAACTTCATAGGCATTGGCCTAAATGACGAAAAAGATATCAGCATAAAAGGCCTTGAATTAGTTAAGAAAGCAGATTTTGTCTATTTAGAAAACTACACAGCCAAGATAAACTGCAATATTAACTATTTGGAACAATTATATGGTAAAAAAGTTATCTTAGCTGACAGGAAACTAGTGGAAATCGATGCCGAAAAGACAATATTAAAGGAAGCAAAAACCAATAATGTAGCTTTCCTTGTTGTTGGAGATGTTTTTTCTGCTACAACTCATATGGATTTATACTTAAGAGCAAAAAAACTCGGAATAAAAACAAAAATAGTCCATAATGCATCTGTATTTACTGCAATTGGAGTTACCGGCCTGCAACTATACAAGTTCGGAAAGGCAGTTTCCATCCCATTCCTTAATGAGAATATAGAAACTCCTTACGATGCTTTGAAATCAAATCAACAAAATAATTTACATACTCTATTCCTTCTGGATGTGAAAGAAGGTTCAAATGATTCTCTATCTGTAAACGATGCAATAAGATATCTGCTGAAAGTAGAGTTAAAAAGAAATGAAAGAGTTTTTACTGACAATACGTTATGTATTGGTTGTACTAAACTTGGTTCTTTGGACCAGATAATTAGGGCTGGAAAGGCAAAAGAGTTGCTTCAATATCTCTTCAAAGGTGGAATGCATTGCTTGATTGTGCCTGCAAAACTGCATTTTATGGAAGAAGAAGCTTTAAGACTTTATTTCTAGATCAACCGAATTGAAAATGAAGGTTAGCATCAATTTCATGAGCGATTTTTCATGCAAAACATCAGATGCGGAAGGGGACGTTCCTTACGGGAGGGAACCGCAAAACAGATATTCCAGCAAAGAAGCGAATCGATGCTAACCCGAGCGAAGCGAGAATTTTCAATTCAGCCTTTAAAGACAATGATTGTCCACGCAACCATTTTTGCATAAAAAAGTCCTGTTCATGGGAGTTTCATTCCCGCAATAATACTCTATAAGAACATTATTATTCAAACAAGCATCTTTTAACTCGAACCTAGTTGCATTATCATAAAATCCAAAAATACTTCCATTGACCCACCTTACAATTCCATTATCAGTATCGTGGCATAATCTTACAGTAACTATCTCCTCATCAATATCAACATTAATTACCTGTGCAATTATTTTTCCAGCTGTTTCTTCAACAATTTCTTCTTTACCACAGCCATAAATAAAAAGAAGGAAAATAATAAAGATTAAAGGAAAGACTCTTTTCATATTCTTATAATTCAATAATTGATATAAATAATTTTGGAAAGTAAAGTACGATTTTGACCACTGGACATTTGCGCGTGAGGTTTATATAGTACTAATTCTACTAAATTGGAAAAAGAGGACACGCAAAACTGCCAAATTATGCTTTTCGGTCAAAAACAACACGAAAACCAATTATGCAATTTTGCTCAACATTCTCTTTTTCTTGTACTCCAAAGTTTTAGAGGAAGTAAAAAACTTTGGAGGTGATTTAAATGAAAAATTATCAGAAATTAGCTGAATTGTTAGGTATAATATTAGGAGATGGACATTTAGATAAAAATGACAATCGTGTAACAATTACAGGAAGTTTAGAAGATTTCACTTATTATAACTACTACCTAATACCTTTAATCAAATCTTTATTTAATGTAGACCCTAAATTGAAGAAGAGTAATAATAGAAACGCATATTATGTTTATTTTTACTCAAAAGAAACGATGGATTACTTGACAGGTCATATTGGCTTAATAAGGGGAAACAAAATAAACGCTTCAATTCCATCTTTAATCACAAACAATAAGGATCTAATACCTCATTTCTTGAGAGGTTTATTCGACACTGATGGATGCTTGAAATTTTCTAAACAAACAAAGAATAAGAATTATTATCCTAGAATTCAATATTGTTTTAGAGATACTAAATTTGCATGGCAAGTTAAAGGATTATTAGAAAGAATAGATTTTAATGTAGGAACATGGAAAGAAAGTAGATTTAATGGACTAGTATTCTTCCAAATATCTGGAAAGGATAATTTAGAAAAATGGATGAAGATTGTTAGGCCTGCTAACTTTGTACATAAAACTAAATATTTAATATGGAAGAAGAACGGTGAGTATACTCCAAAATCATCTCTTAAGTCTAGATTAGAAGCATTAAATTTAAATATAGAGTATTAGTTTTAAGTTACTGCCTCGAAAGATTTGTTTATATAGCCCCGTAGAAGAATTAACTAATGTTATTCTGCGGATTGTAGCGGTCAAATTCTCTTAGGAGAAGACAAATCATTTCGGCTTTTGGAGCCGAAGACCCAGGTTCGAATCCTGGCGGGGCTACTTTTCAATAACATTTATAAACCCAATAATATTCCTGAATCTATTCGAGAGATAGACCGGTTACGGCTTGTCTATGCTGGAGACAAATTATTCTCTGTTTGTTTCCGTAATTTGATTGAAACTTAAGATAATATTATCTGATAAAAATGGCACGAATGCATTCAAGGAAACATGGCAAATCCAGCTCAAAGAAGCTAGTTAAGAAATCAGTTCCTGTATGGACTGTCTACAAAGCAAATGAAGTTGAGCTCTTGATAGCCAAGTTTGCAAAAGAAGGCAAGAATTCTTCTGAAATTGGAATCATACTAAGAGATACATACGGAATTCCTGATGTCCGAGTATTATGCAAGAAAAAGATTTCTCAGATATTAAAAGAGAAAAAATTAGCTTCAGAGATTCCTGATGACCTATTATCTTTGATAAGAAGGTCTGTTGCAATAAGGAAGCATTTAGAGACAAACCATACTGACGAGACTGCTAAAAGAGGCCTTATCCTTACAGAATCATTGATAAAAAGGCTGACAAAGTACTATAAAGGAGCAGGAAAATTAGCTTCCGAATGGAAATTTGACCCGGAAAGGGCAGGATTCTATACAAAGTAAAGAGAAATTTCAAAGGCATAAATTTAAAAGTGAATACCTCTTACTGTGAGGTATGGATGAGATGCCACCGTTTGAGGAAAGGACTTTTGAGGTTACAGGAACATTATGGGATTATGGTAAAATAGCCGATGTTTCAGCTAGTATAGCACAAGAATTTCTTGAAAGAATTGGTGATATGTCTGATTTAGAAAGATTCGCATTTTCGCAGAGATTTAAGAGAGGTATTCTGGATGTTAGTGGTGGTATTGATAGATCTATAGACTTAATCGGTCGCGGAAGTCTATTTGATGTCATCTATAATGAAAGTATGGACCCTTATTTCTTTAATGAAGACGGAGATATTGTTGACTATGAAGGTAATGTAGTTCCAGATGGTTTTGAACTTGATAATTACCCTTCTTTGAGTTTTATGCAAAGGGCTTATAGAGATAAGTTCATTAAAGACACGCCCATACCAAAAATGCAGGCAGAGGATGTTATGAGATTTGTTGAGGAAGCTTGCAAAAAACATCCAGGTATTTCCCCTCTGATTAGGTTAGATGATGTCCCTGAAATGATTCAACAAAGTCTTCAACATTCAATAATCTCTAGTATACAATTTGATGAGAATTTATATGGAAATGGAAAGGGATTGGTAACAGTAAGATTTCTTAAGTATGAAGCTGTATAATCAAACTTTCCTTTCAACAACAAAATCAGCTAATTCATTAAAAAACTTAAAACCTTCTTCATTTAATCCAGCTTTTTCTAAATATTTTTTTGCTTCAATAATCTTATTTTTCGCATAGGTTCCTGCATCTTCCATTGTCTCGCTTAGATCCATTATATCATCATGAATTTGAAAAGCTAATGCAATGCTATTTGCATATTTATCCAAGGCTTCCAATTGAAAATCTTTTGCATTGTTTAACAAAGCCCCAAACTTTATTGAAGAGGAAAATAAGGGGGCAGTTTTAGCAATTGACATTTTGAGATAGTCCTCTTCATTTATTTTCTTACTGGCAGAAATCAATAAATCAAACATCTGACCTTCACCTACTTTAATATACGCTTCATTAAAAATTTGCAAAGATTTAATTTTAATATTATCCTCTAATTTTGAGTCTAATAAAGGTGATTTTGATAATGAAAACAAGATGCTGCCTTGTAATATGGCCATTGAAACAGAAAATCTTTTTGAATGGCTGCTAAACAAATCTCCATCATAATCAGCATCAGTAAAGTTTTTTTTGAAATACTCCTCAAATATTTTGTGCATTGTTGGCTTTTTGCGCCTTAATAAATCCTCATCCATAACATCATCATGTATCAAAGTAGAAGCATGTATCAGCTCAGGAACGATACAAAGTGGATAAACGCCCTCTTCATCAACATCGTTGATGGATTTGAATGCCATGATTGCAGCTATCGGCCTTAACCTTTTGCCCGGCCTTAAGGTGAATTCTTTCAGAAAACAATAATTTTCCTTTAGAAATGCATCATTAACTTCGTTTATTTTATCATCAAAGAAATTATCTAATTGTTGATTAACTATATTTTTATATTTCTCGAGAATATTATTGAATTCCATCCTCATTTGTCATTTCCTTTATTCTGTCAACAACCTCATTTATCGTAACGTCAGGAGTAGAAGCTCCTGCAGTAACTCCAATATACCCTTTGCTGTTAAACCATTCTTTCTCAACCTGATCAGCACTTTGAATAAAATAAGTCTCAACTCCAAACTCCTTGCTCTTTGCAGCTAATTCTTTGCTATTGCTGGAATTTTTTCCACCAATTACGATCATTACATCAGCTTTCTTAGCAATTTCTTCAGTATCGGATTGACGCTGTTTTGTTGGGTTGCATATGGTATCCACGAAAACAAAATTTTTATCAAGGTCTTTAAGGTTCAAATGCAATTCCTCAAATTTATTCTCGGAAATCTTGTTTATGTTGTCAATTAATTCTTTGTAGCCAGTAACAGACATTGTTGTTTGAGAAATCAAAGCAATCTTGCTGAAATTATTCTTGTTGATGTAATCAACAACAGAAGCAGCATCTTCCTGGTGTTCAACAATAAAAGTATCATTGCCTTTTATGTAATAGCTTGTCCCTATTGATTCCGGATGGTTTTTCTTTCCGAATATAATAACTTCATAGCCGTTATTTTTCAGTTTAATGGCAACGTTATGCACCAAGGTTACTAAGGGACAAGTAGCATCATTTAGTTTTCCATCTACAACAATATTTTTTTCTTTTAATTTTTCATAAGTTGTTCCTGGCTCTCCATGCGCCCTTAACACAGTGACTGCATTTTCAGGAATATCCTTAATATCATCCACAAACTCAATGCCTTTTTTCTGTAGATCATCTATAACCCTTTCATTATGAACTAATTGCCCATGAACATAAGTCTTATCCCCATCATTCTTCGCAGCTGTTTCTTCAGCGACATCTATAGCTTTCTTTACCCCGAAACAGAATCCTGCATGTTTTGCTACACTAATTTCCATTTTAAATTATTTTTTTATTAATATTATTTTATTATTGTTGGATCTGATTTATTGTATTTTTTATTATTGTACTAATTATTATTGCTTTTTAATCCTCTTAAAACCACCAGCTTTATATGGCGTATATTTGCCCTTAGCCTTCTGAGATTTCTTCTCCTCAGGAAAAACCTCATACTCCTTGCTTTCGTCAAAACCGCAATTGCTGCAAACAACACATTTTACATTCATATAATCGACTATCTTTACATTACCTGAACTACACTTCGGGCAATTTTTTGTATTTTTCATAATTAGAATTTATCGGACTAAATAATCCGTTCATTTGTCCCTTTCTTGACAATATGAATCACATTCACAGGGCATGAATCAGCCGCTTCTTTATTCGCTTCAAAATTCTTGTCCTCCATATTGAGTTCCTGCCACCCGTCATCACGATTCTTTCCGTTTTTGATGTCAGATTTTCCGTCTCCATTCATCTCCCAGAAATCAGGAGCCACAGCCTCGCACGCAGCGCACCCTATGCAGTTAGGTCTATCGTGTTGCAAAGTATAAGGACAATTTTCGGATTCTTGTTCTTCTACATACACACTATTTTGCTCTCCCATTTTCCCAAAGAAAAAAACCTCCTATATAAATTTAATGCCAAAACAACCTGATTCCAGTAGTTACCATCGCAATATTATGCTCATTGGCAGCTTCTATAACTTCTTTGTCTTTGATAGAACCGCCTGGTTGGATTATTGCAGTTATGCCTGCTTTTGCAGCCTCATCAATCCCATCCCTAAAAGGAAAGAAAGCATCAGAAGACATTACTGCCCCTTTTGCCTTTTCACCAGCTTTTCTTGCTGCTAGATTTACTGCATCTACCCTCGACATCTGTCCTGCACCTATACCAACAGTAACATTATCTTTTGCAAAAACAATTGAATTCGATTTAACATGATAAGTTACATTAAATGCAAACCTCATCTGTTTCATCTCTTCAGCAGTTGGTTTTCTTTTGGTAACAACTTTAATATTTTTTTCAGTTAAATCAGGAAAATCTTTTGACTGCACTAATAAACCGCCAACAACTTTTTTTGTATAGTGTCCCTTATCAGATGATTTTACTCCTCCAGTCTCCAATAATCTCACATTTTTCTTTTCCTTTAAGATGTCCAAAGCCTTTTTCTCAAATTTAGGGCACATTATGACTTCCATAAAGACTTTTTTCAATGAGTTTGCTATGCCTTCAGTGCAATTCCTATTTAATGCCACAATACCTCCAAAAGCAGACAGAGAATCTGCAGCATAGGCTTTCTCAAAAGCCTCGTCAATTGTATCAGCAACAGCGCAGCCAGCAGGATTAGTATGTTTTATGACAGCTGCAGCAGGACCTTTAAATCTCTTTACAAGCTCAAATGCATTATCCATATCTAAAATATTATTGAAAGAAAGTTCCTTGCCATGCAATTGTTTTGCAGTGCCTATAGAATCTTCATATATGAAAGGATCCACGTAAAAAGCTGCTTTTTGGTGTGGGTTCTCACCATACCTTAAATCCTGTTTTTTGTTGAAGGTTAAGTTAAGTGTATCTGGAAATTTATCGTCTCCAAATTTTTCATTGAAATATTCGTTTATTATAGCATCATATCTTGCAGTATGCTCAAAAGCCTTTAACGCAAGATTTTGTTTCAATTCCTTGCTTACTTTTCCACCTTTTAATGCCACTAATGCTGAATCATAATCCTTAGGATCAACTATAACCAAAACACCATCAAAATTCTTTGCAGCAGCCCTTACTAAACTAGGGCCTCCAATATCGATATTCTCAATAGATTCTTCAAAACCTGCATTTTTTCTTACAGTTTCCTCAAAAGGATAAAGATTGACAACAACAATGTCAATAGGATCAATCTTCTCTTCTTTTATTTCCTGCACATGCTTCTTATTTCCTCTGACAGCAAGTATTCCTGCCAAAATTTTTGGGTGCAATGACTTAACTCGTCCATTAAGCATCTCCTTACTTCCGGTATAATCTGAAATCTGAGTAACAGGAACCTTGTTTTTCTCCAGCAATTTTGCAGTTCCACCAGTTGATAATATTTTTACTCCTAATTTATCCAGGCCTTTAGCAAACTCAACAATCCCTTCCTTGTTTGAAACTGATATTAAAGCCGTTTTCATTTTAATTAATTTGTATTCAATATTTTTTCATTAATAATTATCATTTTTTTCATTGAAATTTTATTTTTTAATTTTTATTGATTATTATTTTTATTATTGAATTATTTTTTTATTGTTTTTGTTTTTCATTGAATTTTTATTATTGATGAGTTTTTTCTCCATTGTTTTTTGAGTTATTTTGTTGTTTTATTCCGATATTGTAACTTTCCCATTCTCAACTTTTATCTTCCCTTCACTATAAAGTTTCAAAGCCTTAACAATAATCTCCTGCTCTGCTTCCTGAACTTTTGCTTTTAAGCTTTCAATAGTTTCACCATCATCAACAGAAACTTTCTTCTGCAATATTATAGGTCCTGCATCCACATCCTCTGCAACAAAATGCAGCGTGCATCCAGTTTCCTTAACCTTGGCTTTAAGAACCTCTGCATGCACATCCTTGTCCATCCCTCCAGCAAAAGCAGGCAATAAACTGGGATGTATGTTCATTATCTTGTTTTTCCATTTGTTGACAAACCATCCGCTAAGAATCCTCATATAACCTATAGCAAGAATCAGATCAACATCATGTTTTTCCAAAACACCATTAACTTCCCTGTCAAAATCTTCCCTTTCTTTGCCTTTGCTATCAATAAAAACAGCTTCTATATTATGGTTTTTAGCCCTCTCTAAAGCATAAGCATCTTCCTTATTGGAAACAACAACAGAAATCTCGACATTCAACTCTTTGGATTCTATAGCATCCATCACAGCCTGTAGATCTGTAGCTTTTGTAGATGCCAAAACTCCGATGTTCATAAACACATTCACCGGTGCTGAACAGAAATTATAGTTGTTTATAAATGTTTGTGTTATAAAAATCAGATAATTAAACTAAATATTCTCTAGTATTTAAATATACCAATTAATTTCCTAAGAATATGGTAACATTAGAAGCTCCAGAAATCAATAATCAAGCAGTGGACCTTTGGAGAAGACCTTCCTTAAAATGGCTTTCTACTAATGAAGATTTAGAATCTATACTAGAAGGAATGGATGTGAATGAAGATGATAGTATTCTGGCTATTGGAGGTTCTGGTGAACAAATATTTGCGATGTTATCAAGAGGCGCTAAAGTCACAGTTATTGATTATGATCCAGTTCAAATTTGGTATATTAAATATAGGGCTAAATTAATCGAGAATGGTTTTATTGACACATTCTTAGAACCTATTACAACTTATTGGCAGAACTTTAGACCAAATCCTCTAGACTTTTTTAGAAAACAAGGAATACTAGATTCTATTCGTGAAAATGTGGGTAATTTGACTATAATGGAGCCAACTGATTTATATGATCTTGATCCTACTCCGATAGAAAGGTTCAATAAATTATACTTGTCTAATGCTATTCAAAGCGATAAGAAAAGAGCCGAAAGTATCCAACTATTAAAGGGTTTTGTTAAATATTTACCATTAGGGGGATTAATTTATTCCAGCCAAAGAATAGATGAAGTATTAGACTTACAAAAAAATGGAATTTTAGGTTTTTTTGTTGATTTAGGTAGCATGGTCAAGAGAAGAATAATGGGTAATGATAATGACAGAAATTTAATGGTCGAAGATATGGAGCTTTCAGGGAGAGCAAGAAGTAGTTATTCTTCCATGATTATTTGGGATCGAACTGTTTACAGGAAAGTTGCTTAACAATTTATTTACTTTAAAAACCCTTTACCAATTTCCATTGCCTTCAAAGTATTATCAAGAAGCATAGCTATTGTCATAGGTCCAACACCACCTGGAACCGGGGTAATAAAACCAGCAACTTCCTTTACATTATCAAAATCAACGTCACCGCAAAGACCTAAAGGAGTCCTGTTGATCCCAACATCAATAACAACAGCACCTTCCTTAACCATATCTTTCTTTATCAGTTTAGGTTTTCCGACTGCTGCAACTAAAATATCAGCATTCTTGCAATGTTCCTTAAGATCTTTTGTTCTTGAATGGCATAAAGTTACAGTAGCGTTTTCCTGCAACAGCAATAAAGAAACAGGCTTTCCAACTATAGTGCTTCTACCAACAACAACTGCATTTTTCCCTTCAATCTTAACACCTGTGGATTTTATCAGTTCCATGCAAGCGCGTGCAGTAGCTGGCAATAACCTATTATCATCATTGACTAAATTCCCTAAATTTACAGGTGTAAAGCCATCAGCATCCTTATATGGCAAAATCGAATCCACAATAAGTTTCTCATCTATATGTTTAGGCAATGGCAATTGTACAATCATGCCATGAATCTTCTTGTTTTGGTTCAACTCATCAATCAGTTTCAGCAATTCATCCTGTTTGACATTCTCATCTAAGTTATGCCTCTCAAAATACAGCCCGACTTCTTTTGCCTTTTTCTCTTTAAAATTAACATAGATCTCAGAAGCAGGATTATTACCGACCAAAACTATGGCCAATCCTGGCTTTTCTTTTGATTCCTTGATTTTTTTATTAATGTCAGTAAGAAACTTTTCCGCAACTTCTTTTCCATAAATTAGTTTTGCAGTCATTTTATTTTAGCACATCAAAGTCAGGATATAATGGAAACTGTTTGCATAACTCCAGTATGTCTCCTTTCACATTTTCAACAACTTTATCATCATCTAAATTATCAATCACTTTTGCTATGCTTTCTCCTATGACTTTCATCTCGGATTCCTTAAAACCTCTTGTAGTGACTGCAGGAGTCCCTAACCTTATTCCGCTTGGATGGAATGGGCTTCCAGGCTCATAAGGAATTGAATTTTTATTTACAGTTATCTCTGCTTTATCCAGCGCATTTTGCACTTCTTTTCCTTTCCCTGTCAAGCCTTTATTGACAAGCTTAACAACAATTAAGTGATTATCGGTACCGCCAGTTACGAGTTCTAAGCCCTTAGACATTAAAGTATCTGCCAAAGCTTTTGCGTTCTTGACAATCTGCCCGCAGTAATCCTTAAAATCTGGTTGTAAATCCTCTTTGAAAGCAACTGCTTTTGCAGCATTGACATGGTCATGAGGGCCTCCCTGCAAACCCGGAAAAACAGCAGAATCAATTTTCTGTGCAAGATTCTTCTTTCCGCCTTTGTCGAATTTATCTTCTATCTTGCACATTATCATGCCGCCTCTCGGGCCTCTTAGAGTTTTATGAGTAGTAGTTGTAACCACATCAGCATAAGGTACTGGATTTTCATGCACTCCTGTTGCGCATAATCCTGCAATGTGTGCAATATCTGACATATGATATGCTCCAACATCATCGCAAATTTCCTGGAAAGCCTTGAAATCTATCTTCCTTGGATATGCAGTCAATCCGGAAAGTATGAGTTTTGGTTTTGCTTCTTTTGCCTGTTTTTTTATTTGGTCATAATCTAAAAGCTCAGTCTCTTTGTCTACATTATATGCTACACAATTATAGTTCTTGCCTGAGAAATTCACAGGGCTTCCATGTGTTAAATGGCCTCCTGCATTTAAGTCAAGACCCATAAAAGTATCTCCTAATTTTAATAGAGCAAAGAAAACAGCCATGTTTGCAGGACTTCCTGAATAAGGCTGCACATTAACATGCTCAGCCCCGAATAGTTTTTTTGCCCTTTCTATAGCTAAATCCTCAGCCATATCAATAATCTCATTCCCACCATAGTATCTCTTGTGAGGATAACCTTCTGAATATTTATT
>CAYXZV010000029.1:0-11300 GCA_964469645.1 uncultured Methanosarcinales archaeon
TTAATAGTTCAGAAGCCCATATAAACTCAACATTTTTGAAATCCATATCACATACCTTCCAGACTTCTATTAGGTATTTACCTACTTTCTGTATATGGTCCAGATTACCCTGCATCTTATTATTTGCCCAGGCATGCCAATCCGCAACCAAAAATTTGAACTTACAACCAGCTTTAGTCATCTTGTTGACATTTACTGCTCTTAGAAGTCCTTGTGCAATGTGTATAACTGTTCCACTCGGCTCAAAACCATCATACGCTACTGGTTTTTTCTTTGTTTCCAGAACTCGCTTAAGATCTTCCTCTGTTACTATTTCTTCTCCTACCTGTTTTATTAGATTCAATCTCTGATTGACGTTCATATTTATGGTTTATTTTAGTGGATATTTAAATATTTAGTTAATAGCATACCACTGGACATTCACCCGTAAGTTATTTAAATCAAGAAAGTTTTTCCCTGAGTATGAAAATTTCTGTAACTATGCTTAGTTCTTACTTATATTGCCCTAGGAAGCTATTTCTGCAAAGAATCCTGGCTGTGGAAGAACCACCTAAAGAAAGTCTTGTCCTAGGCTCTTTACGCCATGAAATTTACGATTTCATAAACCAGAATGAAGAAAGGATAGTGACATCAATAGCCAAAAAAGTAGAATATACTGACATCATGGCCTTGTATAAGGGATTTTACTCAAAAATATTGAGGGAGAAGATAATAAAGAATAAATCAAGGATAAAAAAAGTAAAATTAGACATAGTCAATGTCTTTAAGAGAACATGGCCATTGATCTTAAATGAGGCAGAAACAAGATCAAAGAACATCTCAGATTTTATACAAAAATACAACCTCTATGGCAAGGAATTATGGGAAAAATTAACCCCAAAGATTATCTCTGAGCAGCGTGTAGAATCTGATCAGTTGCAATTAAAAGGAATCGTTGACAGAATCGAAGTATATGAAAGCGGTTATGTGCCAGTTGAGCTAAAAACAGGAAAAATGCCTAAACAAGGCGTTTGGCCCGGCCATAAGATACAGATAGCAGCCTATGCGATGCTATTGGAAGAAAAGTTTAAAACGAACGTTAAAGAAGGTTTTGTCAGATATTTAGATGCAGATGAAACAAGACAGATAGCAATAAACCCTTTCATGAAAGAAGAGATAATAAACCTAGTAAGAGAGGTACAAACCTTGTTAAAATCCCAAGATCCTCCGAATTACTGTGAAAATAAGAATAAATGCACTAATTGCGGTGTAAGAGAAACATGTTACAATGAGGAAACTGTTGCTACAATGCTGTCAGAAATCCAATAAAACTTAATCAAAAAGTTTATATATAACTTAAGTTATTTTAATTAACAATATTTACTCGTGAGGGGTATTAATGGCAGAAGAAGATAAAAAGTTTTCAAAACAGCTTATAGGTAAAACTGTCGTAAGCAAAACTGGAAAACGCTTCGGAGAAGTAGGTGACTTAGTATTTGAGACGCGTTCTGGTGAATTAATACATCTTGTCCTGAACAGCCCAACATCTTACACAGAAAAACTAGAGCTTGAAAAAGACTCTGATGGCCACATCCTTATACCTTTCAGCGCAGTAATAGCCATGGGAGACTTCATGGTAATTGCAGAAGAAGATATTCTTTAATTTTCAATAATTATTTAAATTCACATTCATTCTCTATACACCATGGACAGCGCTATTTGGACGGAAAAATACCGTCCTAAGGATTTTTCTGAAATAAAAGGCCAGAAAGAGATAGTGAAAAGAGTAAAAGCCTTTGTAGAGCAGCAGAACATACCCCATTTATTATTTGCAGGCCCTGCAGGCGTAGGAAAAACAACTTTAGCATTAGTTATAGTGAAAAATCTGTTTAAAGATTCCTGGCACCAAAATTTCCTAGAACTTAACGCTTCTGATGAACGCGGTATAGATATAATAAGAAACAAAGTAAAAGATTTTGCAAGGACAAGAGCTATAGGAGACGTACCATTTAAGATAATTTACTTGGATGAATGTGACGCTTTAACAAGAGAAGCTCAACAAGCATTAAGAAGAACAATGGAAAACTATACTCAAACAACTAGATTTATTTTATCTGCAAATTATTCTTCAAAAATTATTGATCCTATCCAAAGCAGATGCGCAATGTTCCGTTTCAAGCCATTAGATAAAAAAGAAATTTTTGCAATAATAGAAAGCATAGAAAAAGAAGAAAAAATTAAGGTGAATGAAAAGGCAAAGGAAGCACTATACATCATAAGCGAAGGAGATGCAAGAAAAATAAATAATGTATTGCAAAGTTCTGCAGCAATAAGCAAAGATATTGATGAAGAAGTGATTTATTCCATGGCTTCTGTAGCAAAACCAAAAGAGGTTGATGAAGTTCTGAAATTAGCTTTGCAGAATAAATTTGTAGATGCAAGAAATAAATTAATGGATGTTATGCTTAACTATGGCCTTTCTGGAATAGATATCATAAAGCAGATACAGCAGGAAATCCTCAATCTAGATATAGACAACGAAAAGAAAATGTTATTGATGGAAAAATGCGGCGAAATTGAATTCAGGATGACAGAAGGTTCCGACGAATTTATACAATTAGAAGCCTTATTGAGTCAGTTTGTTCTTTACGGTTCTAAGAAATAGTTTAATTAGAAAAATAAGTTATTAGAAAGAAACTAATTCTATGCTGTTGTGAATGTAAATGTCTCAATTGCACTTATAGGATTTCCTGCCAAATCTTGTGGGATAGTACCAGCAGGAGGGTCAATACCAATAGTAACTGTGGTAAGAGTACCATCAGCTAAAGGATCAACTAAACTAAACTCAACTATTGTGTCGTCACCACTCCAAGTAAATTTTCTTCCACCAACTACCTTAATTTCCAGTGGAGTACCCACCGGTTGCTCTATCTTAATTCCATTTTCAACATGTCCTATCTTCATTTTTTCACTAAAAGTAATTTTTATAGTGGGATTTACAGAAACTCCTGTTGCACCATCTAATGGATCTGTAAGTGTTATAGTGGGTATAGTTGTATCTGTCTTGGCCGCTTTAGTTGCTTCATTTGTAGGATTAACATCTGTTGAAGTTTGGCTATTTGCATCGGTTCCAGTAATAGAAATGTCTTCAAGAATGACACCCACCGCTGCAGGATCAGAACTGATAGTTCTAACATATCTGTATTCATTACCTGAATGTAATGTTGTTGCAGCATCTGTCACATCATTAGCATCATCAGTTCCAATTGCCTCTGCATCTATTGAAATAGTTGGTGTTGTATCTAAAGGTTCACTAGCAGTTATCTTAATATAATAGGTTCCTGCCTTCAATCTAGGATTGTCACCTAAGGGACTAATTGTTAATCCACTATCAGAATAATATTGAATTGTAAATGCTGGTCCTGCCGTGTCTATAATAACATCCTTTTCTTTAGTATCTTCTACATTTCCAGCGGCATCAGTACTTCTGTATCTAACAGGAGTTGTCCCATCATCAGAGATTGTGAATGGTACATTGTAGTTTGTTCCAGGTGTACAACCACTAGTAAAACAATATTTTATTGGGTTTGCGGACGCACACTCATTTCCATTTGGATCAGTACATGCTAAAGTTATTTGTACATTTTCAACACTCACTTGTGGTGGATCGAATGTATAAGCCCCCCCACTTGGCTGCATTGTCGCAGTAGCAGTGGTTTCTGGCTTAGTTTTATCTGATGTAACTGTTACAGACCTCTCCCCTGACTCTTGTCCAGCTGCATCTCTTACTCTACAGTTAACCTTATGGGTTGCATCATCGTTCCATGGACTGAGGAATGCACATTGTGGATTACTAAGTATGGGGGTACTACTAGTGCATAAATCTGGCGAACCAAAATCAAACCCTTGATCTTTATCACATGCAAGCACTATTAGCCCCCCATTAGGATCACTTGCAGTAGTTGATACTCCTATACTGCCACCAGGTTTAATAACAGTTGGCTGTACATTTAAGGATAGACTTGGCAGATTTCCGCTCATATCCAAATGCTTGACCAAAACCTTCTTTTCTATGCTATCAGAGTAATCAAAATTTACAGTTATATCCACATTCTTTTCAAAATCAGTCCCAGTAGATGTTGTATCAATTTGTTGTGTACATGTTACTGTTTTTCTTCCATCGACCAATCTAACCTTTCCGGTAAGTTCCCCTCCAACACTAACAGCAGAACTTAATGTCGAGCATTTTAAAGCCTTAGTGATTCCAGTTTTGACTTTAACAGTAACAAAATTCTCTTCTTTCCTTTTGATGGTTGAATCTCTTGGGCACCCACTTGCAGCACCTATAGCCTTATTCTCAAACACATCTCCACTTCCAGCATGCAAAACATCAAAACTGAATTGTATCTTATCAGAACCAACAACACTCTGCTTAAAAGAAACAACACCTACAGGACTGGCAGAGCTGAAAACAGTCTTTGAGCCGCTTGGGTCGCAAATAGCATCATCATCTACAGGAATCAAGCTTTTTAGTACGCACATTTGAGCTACAGCTTTGGTCTGATACTGATAACAGACATCTGTCTTAAAGACAACATTTCTATTCCCTGAAATCTTACCCAAACCAAAGTTTAGTTTTTTACCTCCTTTTGGGACCGTTACAAACACTTCCGCAGCATCTATTATATTCCCTTCAGAATCCTTCTTCCTGGCATTAATCTTTCCAGTAAGAGGCAGCGGCTGTACAAAAGTTATATCACCATTCGCAACTTGAAAATCGGTTGCCAATATTCCCCTTAAGTCAACTTTTACTTGAGAGCCAACTAAATCATCATACTCTCCAACATTTTTCAGGCTTACCACAACATCAAATGGAAAGACATTACCATCAGTAACCTCTTCCGGAGGGCTTCCTGTCAGATACTTGATTTCCAGCCCTTGAGAACCACCAAGAAAAGGAGCTGCTTGGAGATCTATATCTCCTCCTCGCCCGCACCCCAATAAAAATAAAGAGAGAGCTACACTTAAAAAAAAGAACATTAATTTCTGCTTTTCCCTCATTTTTATACCTTTATCCGATTAAACTCTTAACAACAACCTTCTTGTCAACGCTATCCATATAATTAAAATCCAAAGTTATATCTACATTCCTCTCAAAATCGCCTCTATTTGTTGCTTCAAGAATCTGTGTACATGTTATTGTCCTTTTCCCATCAACCAATCTTATTACACCATATCTATTCGCTGTAATTTCTGAACCATCAACCAGATTCAAACCAACGCATTCCAAGCTGTTTTCACCAGCTACAACCTCTTTTGTAAGTCCTGTTTTAACTGCAATCTTGACATTATTCTCATTAGTTCTCTTATCTGCTGCCGTTTTTGGGCAGAAAGGATCATCCTGGCCAGTTACTCCAACACCAAACACATCTCCTCTGCCAGAGTGAACTATATCAAAACTGAATTGTATCTTATTTGTTCCAACAACACTCTGCCTTAAAGAACTAACTTTTATTGGGCTCCCTGAACTAAAAACAGCCTTTGAGCCTCTGGGACTGCAGAGGGCATCACTGGAATCTCTGACTAAATCATTCAAGATGCAGATATCTGCAACAGCTGTTGTTCCATATTTATAGCAGACATTAGCTCTAAAAGTAAAATCAGTATTGCCTGTTATTTCATCCTTATATTTAAAAAAAGCAGTATCACTTGGAAATGTTTTAAACACTTCCGCAGCATCTATTATATTCCCTTCAGAATCCTTTTCTCTCCTGCCTGGATCTTCATCCGGATTCTCTTTATTCAAATCGTCAGGTATAATAAAATCATTAACACCAGAACGAAAATCTTGAGGTAAAAACCCGATTAAGTCTATTTCTACATCTGCTGCAGCTAAATTAAATTCTCCTCTGTTCTTCAGCCTTAGTACAGCCTGAAAATCGAAAGTATCTCCATCAGCAACTTCATCCGGAGGCGTCCCTCTAAGAAATGAGAGTTCCAACCCCTGAGAGCCGCCTAAGAATGGGTCGGCAGAACTCCCTACTACTGCATCACTTCCCCCACATCCAGCTACAAGAAAAGAGAGCATTATGCCGAAAATAATAATCTGAAGGTACCTTTTTTGTGTTAACATCTTATAGTAATTCTTAATTTTGAATACTCTTATTTAAATCTTTCCAGAAACTAATAAAAATAAAGAAAAAAGTAATTAATCAACTAAATGCTTTACCAGAACTTCTGTATCTGCGCTTTCAAGATAGTTAAAACTGACATTAATATCAACAGGCCTCACGAAATCAGTTCTACTTCCAGATAGAGTCTGCGTACAAGTTACAGTCCTTTTTCCATTGACTAAGTTAACAGAACCTGTTGAAGTTGACTCAGATGTGCTGTCTTTCAGTCCAACGCAATTTAGACTGCTGGTGCCTGCAGCTGCATCAGTATCAGGCAATCCTGTTTTAACAGTAACATTAACTTTGTCAATCTTTTTCCTCCTGGTTGAAGGATCTTTTGGGCACTCCTGGAATATTTCTTCTACAACAAAGACATTCCCACTACCAGCATGCACTATATCAAAACTTATCTGCAATTTGTCCTTCCCTACAACATTCTGCCTAAAAGAAGTGACCTTTACTGGACTTCCAGAGCTGAAAACACTTTTTGCCTCGCTAGGAGTGCAGATAGCATCATTAGCTACATCAATCATATTCTCTAGCACACAAATCTCTGAAACTGTTTTTGTTTCATATATGTAACAAGCATCAGCTCTAAAAATAAATTGAGTATTACCAGCTAAATCTCCTGTGTAATCAAAATCCCCGGTCTCGGGAAATGTAACGAACGTCTCTATAGCATCTATAATATTCCCTTCAGAATCCCTTTGTTTAGGGGTAGGATCATCTTCTGGGGTTTGGTTTATTAACTCTGAGCTACTAGTGCCAAAGTCTGAAGGATCCATTCCTATTAAATCCACATCAACACGATCCTTCATTAAGGCAAACTCACCAACATTTTTTAAACTTACAACAACTTGAAAATTAAAAGTGCCGCCATCAGTAACTTCCTCTGGAGGGCTACCTTCTAAGAATCCTATTTCTAGACCGCCAGATCCACCTAAAAACGGCGTTGTTGGAGCTCCTGTAGAGATATCTCCACCGCCACCAGTACATCCAGCTATAAACAATAAGAAAACTACACTCAAAGCAATTAATGTTATATTTCTTTTTTGCACCATTTTTAAGTTATACAACTTTATTTTATTTCTATTATTTAAATCTTTCTATCTTTCGTTATTTCCTCATCTAGTTTCTAATTTCTTTATCTCTATCTGTTTTGAGATTGTTGACCTGTAACTATAACTAAGACCAATAGTAATAGGGGTAGTATAAGCAGATTCGACATTTGTAAATACACCTTCAGCAGCACCATTATTCAGGTTCAAAGTACATATCACAAAACCTTCTCCATCGAAAAGCCTTATAATATCATCAGTTCCATCAGCAAAAGGACTGCACTTATTTTCGTTTACATCTGGTGTTGCTGCATTATCTACATTCCATAAATCAACGTCACCCACATTTATCTTTGTCACCTGAACTCTATCAAAATCTTTCCTGTCTAGCTTACCTCCGCTTAAAGGGCTGCACCTGTCCAAAACATTTACCTCAATCTCATTACCAGCAGCATCTTTGTCTTTAACCGCTGATACTCCAGTTTTTAACACATCCCCATCACCAACATTCTTTATATGGATCTTGAACTGTATCTTATTTGTTGAAGCTTCTTGCTCTATCTCTGTCACAGCAATAGGTGCTCCTTGCGTCTCTAAATTCTGGCTTCCAATGTTGCACACTTTTTCTTCCAGATCATCAAATGGATTTGGATCGATGCACACAGTAGGGCTCGCTTTCGTAACATAAGGATAACACGCTGTAATAAGCACCTTAGGATCATAACTATCCACTAATATATTATCAGAAACAATCTCCCCATCAAACTCCGCACTATCAAGGCTTCCTGTTGGATTTATAGGGCTTGCTGCCGGTAAAAACATTTCTGATAGGGGTTTCGCTTTTCTCTGCAACACTCTTGCTTTTTGATATGCTGTAATGAATTTTTCTCTTTGCTCGTCAGTAATCGTTGCATCAGTAAGATCAATCACAAGAGGAGTAGTTTCTCTATCAGCTATATTATCATCTGTTATCCATGTCGAATCCAAACCAATTCCAGAAAAAAAACCAGTTGAATCCCTAACATCATATATTGCTTCTTCTTCCAGATCGCTAATATCCACCTTCTTATCGGATTTCATTTTGTTAATATCTTCTTCAGTCAAACCACTCATATCAATAATCCTGTCATCAAAACCACTGAGATACAATTTTCCGCTTGAAAACTTGCCATTACCAGGTGCGCTTTCAGGCGGATAAGTTCCTTTATTTCTTACATCAACTACAACAGAAATATCTTCATTGGTGTCGGTCACTGTATATTTATCTCCGGGATAATTTGGAATAAAATTCATAACCAATCCTGAAGGTCCTCTCTTGAAATCATCAGAAGAAGAAGATTTTTTTTGCACAGAATCACAACCAGTAGCAAAAACAAATAAAATTAGGACAACTAGGATTCCGAATAAACTTTTTTTAATCATTATAATCCTCTTTTAATATGTTAAAACCTTTTCTATTATTATGTTTTTCGATATTGTGAATGTGTACCCATAATTTAATTCTACCCTTAAAGGAGCAGCATAAGCCTCGATACTCGCATCAATACCTCCATCTTCATGGTAAGTGCATCTGATTACATCTTCCTTATCTTTAAGCCTTACTGTTGTATGGCCTGGATCTTCATCTTCGTTTTCACTGCACTTTAATTGTATTCCTGACAATTGCGCATCTATAGTTACATTATTAAGATCTGTGTAACTCAAAGCTGAACTATTGCATGCATATTTTATCTTGTTTCGATCCACAACTTGTCCATCTCCCATATTCCTTACATGAATCAAAAAATGGGGTTTAATCTTTCCACCATCTTGGGGCAGCATTCTGGTTTCTATCTTTGTCACAGCAACAGGAGCGCCTTGACCTTCTCCAAAAACTTGATTTTTGATAGCACAAGCTTTTTCACCTCTCCTTTCACCGAAAATGTCGGTATCAACACAAACAGAGGTTCCCAGAACCGTCTCATAAGGATAGCACGCAGTCGCAAAAATTGTTGAAGGATGTTTCTCGCTTTGGCCGCTTATCTTTCCTGCCTTGGCATTTAAATTTACGAAGCCCTCATCACCTTTTGGGATATAAATAGACTTTCCTTGGATGTTGATTTCCTCTTTAAGTATATCTTCTTTGATAGGTTCGATAAGTCCTGTCTGATAATCTTCAAGGAAGTCAACAACTTCTGTCTCTAAATCTTCATTCAACCTACTATCATCATAATCTCCATCATTATTAGGATCCCTCAGATAGTTAATCAAATTATCCACATTCACCCGGTTCTGTTCAGGATAATTTTCAGATACATAAAACGCAGCCAAAAACGCATCAGAAACTATATCAATTTCAGAATTTGCGTCATCCCCCACCTCAGAATATCCTTCAACCAAATAATTTCCCAAAGCTATAGTCAATTCATCTTTCAACGCATCCTTTCCATCTTGATCCAAATCAACAAATACTCTTCTTATTTCAGGATAAGGGACATCAACATACGCCTTCTCAAACCCAAAAACTACAAATCCACCTTCAAATTCAGGACTATCTTCATCGTCTTTAATATCAAAAGCTCCTGAATTTTTTAATTTCAAAGATATTGGAAATTGCCCGTCCTCAAAAACATTTTTAGGAGGAGCGTTTTCTAAAAATTCCATAACAAGCCCATCAGTTCCTGTCCTTATGTCAACATCTGTTATTGGTGTATCCCTGCCACCAAATCCCCCCCCACATCCAGTTATCACTACAAAGATCAGCAACCCAAAAGCAAAACTTATTTTTTTGTTCATTTTAGCGGGAACGAATCAATATTTCCACTTGCAAGTGTCAGGGCATCATCACAAATACCATCTGCGTTTGCATCATCACAAATCTGTGAGTACCCAGTACCATCGATTCTTGCGTAATAATTTCCTCCAATCCAGGGACCGCCTCGTATATTTGTGTCCTCTATAAGATCTGCGGCATTCCAGGCATTTACCATTACAGGCGCAACCATCTCCACTATTAATGAATCTGGTGAGTGAACAAGTATTGAGTTATCAAATAACTCATTTAATTCAGACTCTTCAATTTGAATTCCATGTGCCTCAGCACTCTCAGCTACTGTTTTAGTTTCTATTGTATTACCTGAAATAGTATTTGAATTTGACATAAATAACGTCAATCCCTTCCCCCTCAAACCGACAGTTTCTATTGTATTACCTGAAATAGTATTTGAACTTGAGGTAGACACCTCAATCCCATTAACAAAATTTGCATTAGCTTTTATTGTATTCTCTGTAAGGGTATTGGAGTCTGAAATCGAGTGTATCTTTACCACATCTCCATTAATTCCTGAAGCTTCTATAGTATTCTCTTTTATTGTATTGGAGTTCGAACCGTCCAAATTCAATCCAGTTGAGGATTGTCCAGAAGTGCTTAGTAGGTTATCTTCTAATAAATTATCTCGAGAATTAGATACTAATTGTATTCCAGGAGAATCGCTACCAGAGGTAGTTATAGTATTCTCTTTTATTGTGTTTGAATCTGAACTAGAAACAACTATTCCAATTCCTTCATTCCCAGAAATTGCTATGTCATTATTTTCTATAGTTCCAGAATCAGAACTGGATAATTTTATCCCTTTTCCACTAGCCCCAGAGGTTGTTAGTGTATTGTCCTTTATAGTGACCAAATTAGAATCAAGTGATGAGTCTATTCCAGTTCCAATCTCCGTAAGGATTATGCTATCTTCAATTGTAATATCTTCGGAACTTGCAATTTTTATCCCAAGTGTAGCATCTCCATTTTTACCATCTATAACTAAGTTTCTGATCGTTACCCTATTGTGTCCGTTTATAAGAATTCCAGTTCCGCTATAAGGCCCTCCATACGAAATTTTATAATTTTGTCCCTCCACACCATCCAATATTATGTTATCGGCATCAATCTCTAAGCAATTGTCTATCGATTCAATATCCACTTCCAATTCATATATCCTACCAGATTCAGATATTTGTTTAACAGGTTCGTCTGGGTCATCACAGCTAGATAACAAGATTTTCGTGATTGTAATACTTACCTCATCAGACATCGCTACGTTCCCTATTTGGTCTACAGATT
>CAYXZV010000030.1:0-11025 GCA_964469645.1 uncultured Methanosarcinales archaeon
TCTTGAATATTATGGGCCGGACGAGATTCGAACTCGCGACCACATCATTAAAAGTGATGTGCTCTACCAGGCTGAGCTACCGGCCCGCGTTTTTAAAAAGACGCCCTGGCCGGGACTTTCATCAAACTTTTACGTCGTTCCGCGGGATTGAAAATCCCACATTGCATACTTTTAGTCAAATTTTTTGTAAAAATTTGTTTTGAACCCGGGTCGAAGCCGCGACAGGGCTTCATGATAGTTCCTGCAACCTAAAATGCTATTTAAGCTGCGCCAGGCTACACTACCAGGGCATTTGTAAATTGCGGCATAGATAAACCTTCTCTAACTAAAACAACCTCAAAATGATAGTGTTTTGTCTAAAGAAGTATTATCTTGCATTCTATGAAAGATTACCTCATTATTTATAAATCTTACGGAATTTTATAGTAAATTTGTAGGAATATATCTTTTTAAAGCTCTCTTACAAGAAGACTGGAAATGCTTGGGATAAGGTAGTATTTAATTATTTCGTTACTAAAGTAATTATTTGATTTATTTATTAAATAAAAAACTATCAGAAAACTATATAAACAAACTTGAAATCATAAAACTAAATGAGCAAGAAGAAAGAAGAATTAGCGCAACAGGAAAAACTGCAGCAGGAAATAAGCAGGATTAAATTGCCAAGGGGCAATCAGACTTTAGGAATTCTTGAGCAACGTCTTGGAGCTTCCAGGACGCGTGTTAGGTGCTTAGATGGCAAGACGCGAATTTGCAGGATTCCAGGAAGATTGAAAAGAAGATTGTGGGTCAGGGAAAATGATATTCTTATTGTTGAGCCCTGGGAGTTTTCCGGAGAAGGCAAAGGAGATATATTGTACAAATACACACCAACTCAAGTTGTCTTCCTGAAAAGGAAAGGCTATCTGAAAAAACTTGAAGATATGGACGAGTTCTGAAATTTCTTTTACTACTCGAGAATAGAAATGTTTAAATATGAGATATATTTAATCCTAAATTAAGATGGGTGGTTTTAAGTTTACAACGTTTGTGATGTATATCATATTGCTAACGACATTTCTTGGATTAATAACTATGATTTTTGACCTGCATAGGTTTGCTTTTTACGGGGAATTTCTGATTTTACTTGGGCTTTCCCTTGTAGCTCTGATCTCAATTGCAGGAATCAATGTTGACTCAAGATGGGCATGGATGCTTTTGAAGATATTTTTCATCTTTGTATTTTTAGATATGATTTTCATTAATTCAATATCTACAGTAAAAAATCCTTTCTTCTTGCATTTTCTCGTGATAGCTGGAGTGGGCTTTTTTATCTCATTTTTTAACATATCAAAGAAAGTTGAGGAAAGTGAAGAAGTTGAAGAAAAAAAAGCTACAGAATCTGTTAAGTCCAGCAAAACCGCATCAACCAAAAAAACATTCACACCAGGTAAATTTATAGCTTCTAAGACAGGAGTTAAATACCACGCACCTAAATGCGACTGGGCAAAAAAGATAAAGAAATCAAATGCTGTTTGGTTCAGCTCCAAAGAAGAAGCTAAGAAAGCTGGTTACAAGAAAGATACTTGTGTTAAGTGATTAAAAGTTCTATAAAAATTCAATAACTTTATAACCAAATCAAATTTTTATATAAAAATTTAAATTTGGAGATATTAAAGATGACGGGACTGTACAGAGCAGCAGTTTATGGAGGGTTAGTAAGTCTAGCTTCTATAGTGTTGATTAGTGTTGATTAGTGGTGATGTAGGTCCATCAACCCAACCAACAGAACCGTTGGGAGTAATACAAACTATGAATAAAGAACCTCCATTACTATCCCCTCAGTTAGTACCTCCAAATCATCAAAGCACAGATTCTATGCTGAGACCGCCACCAAAAACTACTTTGGAGGAAAAATTAGAGGGTATTTTATTCGAAAGAGAAATGCGTTCTGATGAATTTTATAGTTTAATTTTTGATGATTTGGCATCTCAAGGAATTCTCTCAAATAGGAATTACGATGAAATGATGAGGGCTTTTGTTGATAAGACGCTTTCAATTACAGAGAGATTATCTATTAGACTATTCGAAGGGTTAAAGCACGATTATGTTGCAGTTGAATCAACAATGTTTTTAGATGAAGCTCAAAGAGATATCGCTGATTACTGGGAACTTGAAATGAAAGTCGCACTTTATGTAATGCTCACTGCGGATGAAGAAGGATTTTCTAGAGATAGATTTTATGACGATGTTTCACGTCTTATTCCTTTGGAAGGCATTGATGATAGAAGAAGACTTCAAATTTTAGAAAGATTAATGGATACTTATTTAGGGAATACAGAAAGTGATCCAATACCTGATAAAGATCAAACGTTTTGGTGACAATCACTCAAACCAGGTTTAATCAATAAATCTATTCTTTCTTCCACAAATAAATTACCAATCCTAAAACACCTATAGTCACAAAGCTGTCTGCTATGTTGAAGATTGACCATATCTGGAAGTCTAAGAAGTCAATTACAAAGCCATAAATTATTCTGTCGATTAAGTTTCCTATTGTACCTGCTAGAATGAATCCAACAAGAACCTGCAATAATATCTCTTTTTCTTTAATCTTGTTGAGGTTATAAAGAATAACTCCAACAACTATTATTGAAATGAAGATTAAAATAAACCTTTGCTGCTGCAAGATTCCAAATCCAGCTCCAAAGTTGTGTATGTAAGTAAGGTGAAAGATGTTTTTTATTATGGCTAAGGATTCATTCAATTGAAAATTTGTTTTTATCAGGAATTTAGTTATTTGATCGATTAAAACAATAATTAATGCTGTTGAGAATATTGTTAAGTATTTGTTATATTTCATAATTAAAGAATAAAAGAATTGATATTTAAATATTGTTAATAATATCTTCTCTTTCTGCTATCTTCTTCTTCACCGCGGGCAATTGCTTCCAAATTTGCCAAGCGTTGGCTTAAACTTTCAATAGAAGCTCTTATAGCATCTAATTTGCTGGAAATAACCTCGAGATTTTTTGATTCTACTTCTTGTTGAGGATCATAGCTTGGTTGCGGTTGAGAGAATTGAGGTTGTTGTGGAGGCATCGAAGGCGGAGGCTGCATGCTCTGAGGAGCAGGTTGCTGTCCTAAACCCTGGCCCATTCCGGGATCTGGCCCTAAACCGGGAGTCGGACCTAAACCAGTGCCAGGAGCTGGACCACCTGGGGTAGCACCAAACTGATCACCAAAAGCAAGATTGTCTTTATCACCTAGACCGACATCTGCAAATTCATCTTTCTTCTTCCAGAACATTAATTTATCAAGAAAAGCCATTTAGCACCTCTTTTTAATTCATTCTTTATTTACTTATTTAAATACTTTATTATTCAGTCTCTTCCACTACAAAAGTCTTTGCTTTTTCCTTCCCTTCCTCAAAAATCTTTTTTCCTATATTCTCAATTAAAGATAAAGGTATCAATTTTACAGTCTTGAATAATGCTGTTTCTGGATAGATGGCTATATTGCCTTCCTTGAATTCTGAAAAGAAGAATAAAGGATTTCCTGAACTTAGGATTTCGTCCGCTAAAATTACACTGAACAAGGCTGCTTTTTCCTGTGGATTAGCAGCACTTGATTTCAAAGTTGAGGCTGCTTCGTCAGTTGTTATCCTAAAACCTTCCATCTCTATTTCTGTATCTAAATTCGAGATTATTTCAACATCAAATACCATTAATTTATAGCTATCACCTAAAATTCTTTCATAATCATCATCTTTCAAATAAGAAGAGTATTCATTTAATTGTGCATTAGTCATTAAATCTGTATCTTCATTAAGCATTAAACCAGTTAAAATCTTATCTTCATCTTTCAAAATAACCTTTTTTTCAGAAACACCAAAGTTTTCCCTCAAATCCTTGAAATCTTCGTAAATGAAATACAAGTTTGCAGCCAATAGCAATGAGATAATTATTCCAGCATAGAACATAAGCTTGAACAGTTTCTTAAAAACTCCCCAGATGAACACTAAAACAAGGAAAAAGACAATTATTGCGATTATTTGTTCTGTTGGCATTTGATGTTAAATAAGATAAATATAGAGGTTTATTAGTTTTTTCCTTTAACTTAAAATAGTCGAAGCTGTAATTTTTCCACATCTGAGCATGGAGCAGAAATAGCACCCTCATAACCAACGGTCAAATCTTCTCCAATCGGGTATAAAACTGCATCACTATATAGGGGTTTACCTAAAATCTCTTTAAGTCTTTCAGGAGGAACATCTTCATTAGGTTCACCAAGTATTTGAGTTGTCAAAGCACGAGGTCCTATAGATTCACATAACCTTCTTACAAAAGTATCCAGTTTTAAGCCTTCGACTTGAGTCACACCTATTACAGCGTCACGTATACTTTCATTTGATTGTACGTTAAATATTACAAGATACATTGTAAAATCACCAAATTGTATGTAATATGAAGAATCAATTCTACTATATAAATGTTACTATTATTCAGTGGTCTTTCTGCACTATTTCTTTCCAACTTCTTTTAGAAGATTATCAATGATTAAAGCACCAGAAACAGTTAACAAACTTCCGGGATCAAACTGTATGCCCTCTACAAAGACTTCTTTGTGTCTTACTCCCATCACAACATTATTTTCATTCCTTGCGGAAACTTCGAGATCATAAGGAACGTCTGATGCAGAGAGGGAATTATAGGAACCGGCAGAAAAAGGGTTGTTTATTTTCTTAAATATTGTCTTGTCATCATGGCTTATCTTAGCTATTTTGCCATGATTTACTGTAGGGCTTCTGCTGACTTTGCCTTCGAACGCTTTTACGATGCATTCGCATCCAAAACCAATACCAAAAATAGGTATCTGTCCCTGATAGGCATGGATAACATCAATGGAATTTCCAACATCTTTTCCATAGCCGGAAATAACAATAAGTTTTGGCTTGAAGCTTTTTATTGTATTATCAATTACATTCATATCAGCATCATTACCATATACTAAAACTTCACAATCTCTTTTTTCAAATTCATCTACAAGGTTGTATGTAAGGCCAGGATTGTCAATAAAAAGGACTCTCATTTTAAACCACCTGCAGATCTGATTGCATCCAATAACTTCTCTTCTTTATTGTTAACTGTCTTAAACTCGTTTTCGTCGTTGCTGTTATGGAACACTCTGGAACTTGTCCCAAAGTAAGCTAAGTTTTTCTTTATCCTAATGGGTTCTATTGCCATGCTTTTAAGCTCCTCATCAGGTGAAATGTAAATGGCAGAAGTGAATGATCTATTCCCTTTTTCCAGCTCTACAAGCAATTGCATGGATTTTGTTTTTGGAGTGCCTTTTACAGGATTCATTGTTGCCAAATAAGCATGCAAAGCATCTAAATCATGCTTTAAGGTTCCTTTGACACTGGAAGATATAAATTGATATGTAGGGTGTTTATCGATGGAAAATAACTTACTGACAAACCTTGTTCCGGTTTCTGAAATTCTGACAACATCGTTTCTTGCAGCATCAATTAACATTGTGTTGTAAGCAATTCCAGATTCATCAACTTTCAATAGAAGTTCATACTTATTGTCCAAATCATTATTCATTTCATCTTTTGTTGTCGCTCTGTCTGTCTTATTTGTATAGATGCTTAATTCAACTTCCTTTTCTTGTCCTGAAACTCTTAAAAACGATGTTGCGCCGGAGCTTATGGATATTCCATTGCCGTCATTAACATAGAATAATACATTTTCAGGACTATTCACTTTAAGCTGAGAATAGATATCCAAAGGCTCTGAATTATAACTGGTTATTGTAGTTCTGGAAGGTGATGCATGCAGGATGTCACCATCTAGGATATATTTCCTCAAATTGCTCATCAATCCAAGGAATTCCTCTTTTTCAGTATCATAGCTTATTTTTAACTCTTTTTTCTTAGGCTTTTTTCCTTTAGGTGCTTTTTTTTCCATTAGTTTTTCATAATTATGTATTGTCTTACTGCATTCCTGGTAAAGTTTTTCTTTCTGGTTATCTATCACTAGAGCATTCGCAACAAAATAAGTCTTCTTTGTCTTATGGTCTACCAGAAACATATTATCAACGAAATAGAATATGTAATCCGGATCTTTATCAGAAGCATCTTCACTTTGATTTATGAAATTGTCTGAAATCATGCCGAATAATCCACAATAGGGGCTAAAAGGTTTTGTTGTAGGCTTAAATTTGAAAGCTATTGTCCTTATTATGTCCAAATGAGTCTTTAGTTTAAATTTTTCATCTTCAGAAACAGATTTGTTTATGGAAGCTAATTTTCCAATGATTTTTCCTTTGCTGAATATAGCCTTATCGCAGAACTTGAAGTCCTTTTTTATTAGATTTATGAATTTCTTTCCTAAATTGTTTAATGGAGCTATTTCAAAATCGATGCCTTTGCCTGTAAGAATCAAACAAGGGCTTGCAGAGCCGAAACTCTTCTCATTGTTTTGCATCAGTATGGAATTTTTCTTATTTCCGTAATTTGATAGCTTTGCAAAGTACTCTAAAGCATCAATTTCATTATCTAATTCCTTGTATACAGGAACTATAGTGCCGATTTTGGCTTGTTTTACTAACTCTAACACAATAACATTCCCCCAAGTTCTGATGGAATGAATCGATACTGGTTTAAATTATTTATTATTAAGATAATAGCAAATAAGGGTTTTTTGTGCTTTTTTTTGGATTATATGGCTGAATTATGCTTTAATTATTGAATAAAGAGCTAGAAATGGTTAAAAAGTCAAAAGAAGCGTTATAATCGGAATTAATTATTTTCAATACTGAAAAGAATTAATATTTTCGAGACTGGAAGTTTATAACACTTAACAAGTTAAATTTCTGGAGACAATGGATAGAATCGAGGACGATTTTCACCATAAACTAAAGTATAAACTTCATTTATTTTTCTTTTGAAATCATCTTCAGTAAATTCACTTGGGTCAATAAATCGTGTATTAGCTTCTTCAGCTATTTCATCCAGTCTGGAAACAGCTTCTCGGTTTTTATTGTTTACAACATCTTCAAATTCAGTTAGAGGGAACCTTTCTCTATATTTTTTGACTGGATATCTCGTAAAAAGTGCTGCAACTCTATTTACAAAATCGGAAGGTAGACCTACAGTTTCTGCATCCTGATCCCCAATACTCAGGAACGTAATTTTTCCGTTATATTCATTAGCATACTCTGCGCTTACTCCTGTTTCTCCTACTATCATAGGCACTTCTCTCATAATCAAAAGAATAAGTTTTAGCTTTATAAATCTTCCTACATTGTCACTACTTTAGAATAACATAATCAGAATTATCTAAAAACCCCTTTAACAATACCCAAAGCAATCTCCCTCTTCTTTGGGAAAGCAGCTACACTTATCTTAATATGAAAACAGTTTCCGGAGTCTGTTAATATTAATTTATCATTTTTTATGTACTCGTTTTTATCGAATCTAAGGAAGAAATCCAAATTGTCATCTAATCTTGATTCTAATTGCGATAAAATTAACTTTTTCTGCTCTTCATCCAGATTTTTTGTTAAATTATTCAGAAATTGCTTGGTATACTTCTCTTTTTCTAAACTAACCTCAAAAATCGTTATTTTTCTTTCTTCAAATCCTGCTGCATTTATCTTATTAAGCTCTATTTTCTCTTCCTCAGTGTCAAACGGAAATAATTTTAGAAACTTATCAAGGATTAGCTTGTCATCTTCATTATTCTTTTCGTAAGAAAAAACTTTTACTTTGATCTGGTGGGCTAGTTTCATGATTTTATCTTTTCTAATGCGCTTATAACATTCCATACCTGAGTGCGAGTATAAGACTCAAGGTTCACATCATCAGCTATCTCTTCCAGTTCATTAAGGGCTTTGCTGACTTTGATCGTTACATCTGTGTTTTCATTAAGAACTTTTATTACGCTTCCTATCTTTAATCTCACATTCTTAGGAACAGTAATATCATCTTTCAATTCTTCTAGCACTGGTTCTACGTCTTCAGTATGAGATTGTTCCATTTTCAGCTTAATCTTTACCCATCTCCTTCATAACTTCACTTTGCAGTTTAGAAGCCTTTTCTCTCAGCTGGTTTTCCTGCTTTTCAAGATTTTTTATCCTTAACTCTATAACTTCTTTTTTTGAATCCAGATCACTTTTAAGGTCTGCTTTCTTAGAAAGAACCATTATGTTTCCTACAATCTTATAGGCTTCGTTGACATTTTCCAGCTCTTTTAATGCAGATTCAATCTCTACCTGCTGCAACTGAAACTGCTGCTTCTGCATCAATAGGTTTTGCATACTCTGCTCCAACATCTGCAGTTGGTTTATTTTCTTTTCAGATTCATTAGAAACTTCTGCCATTCTTTACCTAGCTTTTACTTTTGTTGCCACGCTTCTTGGCTTAAATAATATCTTACTGCCACAATAAGGGCATCTTATCTTCTTTCTCAAATAGTCTTGTGCTACTTTCTTATTGCATTGAAAACATTTGTATTCTACCATTCTATGCTACCTCTTCCTTGATTTCTTTTTCTTCTTTGGCTTCTGGAGCTTTTTCTTCTGTTGTTTCCTGTGTTTCTACAGGAGCTTCTTCAAAGCTTATAGTTTTTGATACAGTATAGGCTTTTCCAGTAAATTTTGCATTGCATCTCTTGCAGTGCCATATTCCTATCACTACTCTTTTAACTTTTAGAGCATTGCAGTATGGACACTTATGTTTCTTTCTCTGCTCTTTCTCTATCTTAGCGAATTTGTGCTTAGGTCTTGTACCGTATCTTGCACCAAAACGCTTTGCAGAACCTAATTTTTGTATTTTTTCCATCTTGTGTAAAATTATTTTAAATGGGGCTGCCCGGACTTTCAGCAGTTCTTCCATTTTTTGTGGGGCTGAGGTCGCAGACCGAATGTCGCACTTCGCTCCCGGTTGGCGAAAGAACCGTTTTGAACCGGGATCATCTGGTGTTTAGACGCGAAGCGTTTATTCTTCGCACACCCAAACCAGAAAGGCTAGCCAAGTTACCCCACAGCCCCAGTTACCTTATTAGGATTAATCTTTTGTTTTTAAATGTATCGTTAGCTAATTTATTTACCATTCCAATCCAAAATATATACTGGATTATATAACCAATTAGTAACCTTTTTAAATCAAAATTTGAATAAAAAGCCCCTCAAAAAAGGTGCCGAGAAATTAGAAATTTCTTGCACCTCTTCGTAAAACTCAGAGGTGATAATAATGTATGAAGAAAATAAAGTTGACAAGGCTTTGAATTTCCTTGGAATGTATTCCAGTTTTGAAGAAATAAAGTCCAACCTAAGCCTTAATGAAAAAGAACTGAATGAACTAAAAACAAGGGCAAAGCAAAGGTATGGAAATGAGGTTTTTAGTAATTAAATCCTGGGAAAAACAATCTAACACAAGCTAATGGCAACTCAACAGGAGATTTATGGCGTTTTGAAAGAATGGGTAGATGAAACTGATAGAGGGGACTTTAGAAACTTTGAGGAACTTAGAGATAGATTTGGTGATTTGGAACGCCAAGTATTTGGAGAGACTAAAGAAAGGGTAAGAAACCCGTTAGCTATGAAATATGATTCAACGAGGAACGCTTTATTGGCGTATTCCGGATCTAAGTCTCCCAAAGATTTAGAATTAATTAGACAGCGTTTCTTGGAAATCCCAAGTCCTGGGCATTAATTGGTCAAAATTTCCAGGGAAAAAATTAAAGTCCAGCTTCCTTCTTTAATATTTCAGCCTTATCTGTTTTCTCCCATGTAAAATCTGGATCATCCCTGCCAAAATGGCCATAAGCAGCTGTTTTCTTATAAATGGGACGTCGCAAGTTAAGCTGATCCATGATGGCTTTTGGTTTAAAGTCAAAATGTTTCTTAACCAATTCAAGTATCTTAGTTTCAGGAACTTTAGAAGTTCCGAAAGTGTTAACATAGATCCCGACAGGTTCTGCAACTCCAATGGAGTATGCAACTTGCACCTCGCATTCATCAGCCAAGCCAGCAGCTACTATGTTCTTAGCTGCATATCTTGAGAAATAAGATGCACTCCTATCGACTTTAGTTATACATTTACCGGAAAAAGCGCCTCCGCCGTGTGCGCCAACTCCTCCATAAGTATCCACAATAATTTTTCTTCCTGTTAGTCCAGCGTCTGCAGGAGGACCTCCCATAACAAATTTCCCAGTGGAATTTACAAAAATTTTAGTTTTATCATCCAGCCAATCTTTACAAACTACTTTGATAACTTTTTCTTTGATCTCTTCCCTAAGTTTTTCCATCTCAACATCAGCAGAGTGATGGGCAGCTATAACTACAGCTTCTACTCTCTTAGCTTTTCCATCAACATATTCTATAGTCACCTGAGATTTTCCGTCCGGCCTTAAGTAAGGCAGTTCACCAGATTTCCTGACTTCTGATAATTTATGTGTAAGCCTGTGAGCCAAAATAATAGGCAATGGCATCAGTTCAGGAGTTTCATTGCAAGCATAACCAAACATTAAACCTTGGTCTCCTGCACCTTGTTCTTTATGCTCTCCTTTTCCTTCTTCAACGCCTTGTGCAATATCTGGGCTTTGTTCATGTAAAGTAACCACTATACCAACATCATCGCAGCAGAATCCATATTCTGATTTATCATAGCCAATATTTTTAAGAGTTTTCTTGACAACTTCCTGGATATTCACATAGGACTTAGTCTTTGCTTCTCCACCTACTAATACCAATCCAGTTGTACAGAAGCATTCGACTCCGGCATGCGTATCAAAATCTGGGTCTATTTTCAAATCCTGTGTCATCATTTCATCATAGACAGCATCAGAAATTTGGTCACAGATCTTGTCAGGATGGCCTTCAGTAACGCTTTCTGATGTAAAAAAGAATGTTCCATTGTTGTTTTTCATTTTTTATTTCACCTTGGGTTTATTTAATGTTTCGTAAGTAATATCTTAGATTCATTATAAAAAGATTATTGACAAAAATATTCCGAAAGGAATAAATACTATTACTTGT
>CAYXZV010000031.1:0-10918 GCA_964469645.1 uncultured Methanosarcinales archaeon
GTACGAGAGGAACGAGGTTTAGAGGCCTCTGGTCTACCTGTTATCTGACAAGGTACGCAGGGCAGCTACGCCTTCAAGGGATAAGTGCTGAAAGCATCTAAGCACGAAGCCCTCCCCGAAAAGAGACATCATAGAACTCTCGCAAAACACGAGTTTAATGGGACAGATGCGTAAGCACGAAGCTTCGGCGACGTGTTCAACATGCTGTTTCCAACAGTTCATTCTTTTGTTTATGCACGGTCTTATTTTTTTCTTTTTTATTTTAATTGATTAGAGATAGCTCTATGGTTTAATTAAATAGATAATTTTAAATATTTTATATCTCTCCTATATCAAACTTTGAAATTTAATGTACCCTGGGGAGACAATAATTTAGAAAATAGAATTACACCTGCTCCTAGAGGTGGAAGTCTAAGACGAGGAATTTATCTTACGTCTGCTGGCCTTCTTACTGCTTTTTTAATTGCATGCAGTAGTGATGAGTATGTACCGCCTACAAATACTCCTGTTCTGGATCAACGACCTCCTGCAGCTTCTTCTCCTTCCGTACCATCACCAGTTTCTGAACCTCCACAGAAATCCGACGACAACCTTTCAACAATAATAGAATCAACACCAGAAGTTCAAGGGCAAACATCTAATCCGCCGTCGGTTATAATTGATAAACCAACCATAGATTTATTATACCATTTTATTGAGCCGGAAAACGCTAAAGATCGAGTCATCTTAGCTAAGGAAGGTGTAGTTAAGTACCACCAATATAAGCGTGCTGAAGCTAATTTTGATTTAGGAGTCTCTTTAGTAAATTTGGGAATTGATCTGATCGGACATAACTTAGTAATGCTTCCTGTTGATATGGTTAAGGTTTTTATAAATGATTCCAAAAGAACAATATCAGAGAGTTATACACTATCTTTTGAGACTTTTGGAGCATATCAAGATTCCAAAGGTATAAACCAAACACATGTTCAAGCTGTTATTCAACCTTTTCAATTAGATGCAACCAATAAGAGAACACCCATTCAAGATCTAGATATGGGCCTGCAAGAGTTTGCGGAATTGGAAATAAAATATTCTAATCCTTTCGTTGTGTACGCAATGGATAAGGATCTTAGCGATGAGGCAATAGGAAGATTATCTCCTTTTAGCGATGACCAGTCATTAGACGATATTGACAAGCTCATTATTGCTACTCTTGCAAAAAGTCATCCAGAAGTTCAACGAATCTTAGCTGATAAGCTTGCAGAGGAGGGATTGCGTCAATCTGATATGATGTCTACTCTGAGAACATTTGATCAAATGGCAGACTTACCATTTATAGAAGGAGAAAATATTTTGTTTTTTTATGAACCAACAAGTTTTAGAAGAGATGTAAGATATGACACAAAAGAATATATGGATGAGCATAGCATCGTTAGAGTGACTGAGTTGGCTTACGAGATACAAAGAGAGTTAACAGGTTTTAGTCCTGTTGGTGATCATAAGCTATTGGTCTGGTATTCATCAGGTCGTCCTGACAAGATAACAATGCAACCATTAATTTTTCAAGCGATAAGCGATACTTATCCAATTAACATCCTAAGTGAGGAAAATTTGCCTAGCCTCATGCTTGCTTACCTTGATCCTAATAACTTTATAAGTCCTGAATTTTTGAATAGGGGAGCAATGTATGATTTATTGTTTGGACTTACATTAGAAGAACTTCTTAAGCATGGTGATGAATTTACTCCGGAAGCACAAGATAGTTTAACCGGAATTTATTCAGTTTTCGCTGATCCATGGGAAATGTCCTTAGAATATCTTTCAAGAGATCCAGACCAAAAACCTGGCCAAACAGGATCAATTGCAGTGATACGTCAAATTGCAGAAAATTATGGAGAAGATTTTTATAAAAATTTCTTCCATATATGGAATAACGCAGAATCTTACGTCGAAGCTAATCCTGGAGTAACAAATGGTCTAGATGCATACCAGTTTTTACAAATGGACCAGGATGGCAATCAAGTTGAAGACCTAGAAGTAGTTGGAAACACCTTAAATATTGCGGCGTTCAGTGCCGCATCTGGCCAAGATTTATTACCTCAATTTTCTAATTACAATTTCGATATACATCAAGGGCTGTACGGTAAAGCTTTCACATTCTTTAGTGGTGTAATGAATCATATTAATAGTAGTCAAAGATGATGTTCTTGTAATAACTTTTTTTCTCAAAAACTCACCAAACTTCCGTAGTAAATTCCTTAAGAAATACAATTTTATAAAAACATTTTAATACTACTACTTTTACCAATTTTTGATACGCTCCCGTGGTGTAGTCCGGCCAATCATTCGGCCTTTTCGACCGTGAAGGGAAAACAGGCCGAGACCCGGGTTCGAAACGATCTTTTACAAAAAGCTCGACCAAAAGTGTGCAATGAGGAATCTTCGATTCCTCGGAACGACGTAAAAGATTGGCGAAAGTCCCGGCGGGAGCATTGTTCTTTGAACAAGCAAACCTTTAAATACCGAAATAAAATCCATAAACATAATAAAATTAATTGGAGGTTGTATAAGCAAATAGCGAAAGTAAAAACATGAAAAGAAGCTCTAGGAGATGGAAAAAGAAAGGACAGATGAGATGGAAGTGGCAGCGTAAAAGAATGAAGAAAGAAAAAAGAAGAAGACAAAAACAAAGATAAGTAAATTATTAGAAATGTTTATATGTCGGAAATATACCCTCGATCTGAGACGGGCAGTATATTTCAGAGCATGCTCAAAAACCACCAATCATAGACAAGTGGTTTTTGACATAATCTCATAAAACAATCAGAAAGGTGATAATATATGACAATTGTTGGATTTAATTTTACGAGACTTGAAGCAGAAAAGAAAGATATGGCTAAAGGAAAAATAAGTGTTGGCAATAATGTTTCCATAAAAAATGTGGAAGAAAAAAATCTTTCTCTTGCGAATGACAAGCAAAAAGTTTTGGCTTTTACTTTCGAATTTACATCCAAATATGACCCTAATATAGGCCATATAAAATTTACCGGTGATGTTTTATTCATGGAAGATGCAAAAAAGGTAAAAGAGCTTCTTGATGGATGGAAGAAAGACAAGAAATTGCCGAAAGAGATCATGACAGGCATCCTAAACACGGTTTTGAGCAAATGCAACATACAGGCTTTGATTATGAGCGAGCAGATAAATTTACCGCCGCCAATTCCGCTGCCTAAGGTTCAATCTGAGCAACCAGCTCAAAAATAAAGTCAATTCTAAATTATTTTTTTTACTTTTTATTGGTCATGTCTTTGATGCACTAAACTTTTCTTAAGCAAAAACTTTATAAAACGGATAACTCTTCCGATTTCTATAAAAAATGGCAGACAAAGAATTAAAATTAAAAGTCGCAGAAGCTATACAGGATGATGTAAATAAAGGTATAGTAAGGATAGATTCTAGTTTCTTGAATGAAGTAGGTGTACGCCCGGGAGATATAGTTGAGATGGAAGGTGAAAGAAAGACTGTTGCCATTGCAGACAGGGCTTACCCTGGAGACATAGGGCTTAACATCGTAAGGATGGACGGAATAATAAGAAAAAATTCCAAGACTGGAATCGGTGAAATAATCAAAGTAAGAAAAGCAAATGTAAAAGAAGGAAAAAAAGTCACTATCGCTCCAGCAAGAAAAGGCATTGTGATAAAAGCTTCTCCAGAGATATTTAAGCAGGGTTTGTTAGGCAGAGCAGTCGCAAAAGGAGATATAGTTTCTCTTGGAGGAACAAGGAGAAGGCGTTCCACAATGATGGAAAGCCCATTCTATGAAGACGTTTTTAATATTCTTGATGAAAGTATGATGGGATTTGGATTTGGAGACATAAAATTTATTGTTGTTGATGTAAATCCTAAACAGCCGATCATTATAACAGAACAAACAGAAGTTGTATTCAATCCGGAAGCGATAGAGGTAAAAGAAGAACTGGTTCCGGAAGTCACCTATGAAGATATTGGTGGTTTAAATGAGGAAGTTAAGAAAGTAAGGGAGATGGTAGAGCTCCCATTAAAGCATCCTGAGATTTTTGAAAGATTAGGCATAGAAGCCCCAAAAGGAGTTTTATTGCATGGTTCTCCAGGTACTGGAAAGACTTTGCTGGCAAAAGCCGTTGCTAACGAGACAAACTCTCATTTTATTTTGATTAACGGTCCTGAGATTATGTCAAAATATTACGGACAATCTGAAGAGAATCTAAGGAAAAAATTTGAAGAGGCCCAAAAAAATGCTCCAAGTATAGTTTTCATTGATGAAATAGATGCTATAGCGAGCAAAAGGGAAGAGATCAAAGGAGAGGTTGAAAGGCGTGTAGTTGCACAGTTGCTTGCATTGATGGATGGTTTGAAGTCCAGGGGCAAAGTGGTTGTCATTGCTGCTACAAACGTTCCTAATATTCTTGATCCTGCTTTAAGAAGACCTGGAAGATTTGATCGTGAGATTGAGATAGGTGTTCCCGGCAAAGAAGGAAGATTAAATATCCTAAAAATTCATACAAGAAACATGCCTCTTGCCAAGAATGTTAATCTGAAAGAACTTTCTTCAATAACTCATGGTTTTGTTGGTGCAGATTTAGCTTCGTTGTCTAAAGAAGCGGCGATGATATTGCTAAGAAGAATCTTTCCTGACTTAAAATTACAGGAAGAAGAGCCTATTCCAAAAGATCTCCTTGAAAAATTAAGGATAACCCAAAAAGATTTTAAGGAAGCCCTGAAAGTTGTACGTCCTTCGGCTTTAAGGGAAGTTTTGGTAGAGATTCCTAATATAAAATGGGATGACATTGGTGGATTAGAATCAGTCAAGCAGGAATTAGTGGAGGCAGTAGAATGGCCATTAAAGCATCCTGATTCATTCAAGAGATTAGGGGTTAACCCTCCAAAAGGGATTTTGCTTTACGGAGCTCCAGGTACTGGAAAGACTTTGATGGCAAAAGCTGTTGCTAATGAGTCCCAAGCGAATTTTATTTTGGTTAAAGGCCCTGAATTGCTTTCTAAATGGGTAGGTGAAAGTGAGAAAGCAGTTAGAGAAGTATTCAAGAAAGCTCGTCAAGTTTCTCCTTGCATTATATTTTTTGATGAGATAGACAGCTTAGCTCCTAAGCGCGGCTTGAATTCTGACAGCCATGTTTCTGAAAGGGTAGTTAACCAGATGCTTACAGAAATTGATGGTTTAGAGGAAATGAATGATGTTGTCATCATTGCTGCTACTAACCGTCCAGATATTGTAGATACTGCTTTATTGCGTCCTGGAAGATTTGACAGGATGATTCTGACTCAGATCCCTGATGAGAAAACCAGGCTGGAAATCTTTAAAGTTCATACACAAGGAATGCCTTTGAAAGACGTTAAGTTAGAAGACTTTGCTAAAAAATCAGAAGGTTATGTTGGTTCTGACATTGAATCAGTTTGTAGGGAAGCCGCAATATTGGCTTTAAGGGAAAATATCGAGGCAAAGGAAATAACTTTGAAGCATTTCGAGAAAGCCATGGAAAAAGTCCCTCCATCTGTAGATAAAGAGATTCAGAAATCCTATGAAGAGTTAAGGGAATCCTTATCCTCAGCACGCGCAAAAGAAATAAATAAAGAGAAGCCTGTTTATATGGGTTAGTTTTTTAATTAAAAAAAGAGTTCTGATAGTTTAATACAAAATGACAGAAGATAATGGACCAGATTTGGATGAAAGGGTAAAGAAAAAATATGATGAACTAGGTTTCAATGCACAATTGATTGTAGATTTTGTTAGAGGCTCTCCAGGAGGGTATTTCAAAACGCCTTTACTCCGAGAGCTAACAAGCGGAGATATTCCTGCTCAAGAAGCTATAGATTCATTTAATGCTGCAAGAGCCAGTGGTTTAATCAAACCAGAAACTTTAGTAATGAGCCCCAATGGACCAAAAGATTCAGGAGCATATTACCCTGTTTTTGAGTTTGATGAGATGCTTAAGTATGCACAAGATTTAAATAATCCTTAATTTCTAATTTATTTATGACAGCTAAAGCTGGTGATAGAGTTAAGGTAACTACATCTGATGAGATTAAAGAAGGTATCTTAATGCCTAATGAGGAAACTGATTCTGTTGTTATTAAGCTGGATAATGGCTATAATGTTGGTATTGATAAAAAGAAAGTAAAAGAGATAAAATTAATTGAGAAATACAAAGAAAAAAAAGAGACAGCAAAAAAAGAAGCAAAAAAAGATTCTAAAAAACCGACTATTGCTATACTACATACTGGTGGAACAATTGCTAGTAAAGTTGATTACAGCACTGGTGGAGTAATATCATCTTTCTCTGATGAAGATTTTATTTCTATGTTTCCAGAAATTAAGGATATTGCAAATGTAAAAACTTCTCTCATAAGCAATATGATGTCAGAAGACTTAGGAATTGATCATTACAAAAAAATTGCAGGTGCCATTTCAAAAGAAATAAAAAACAAGGTAGATGGAATAATAATAGGTCACGGGACAGATACATTAGGGATAACACCGGCTGCAATGGCTTTTATATTTGAAAATCTGCCAATACCTGTTATTTTTGTAGGTTCTCAAAGAAGTACGGATCGTGGTTCAACTGACGCTGCTGCTAATTTAATCTGCGCTGCAGAATTTATTGCAAAAACAGATTTTGCCGGTGTTGGCATTTGCATGCATGAATCTACAAGTGATAATAACTGCGCTATTTTGCCAGCAACAAAAACAAAAAAACTGCATACCTCAAGAAGAGACGCATTCAAACCAGTTAATGATACCATAATAGCAAGAGTTGATTATGAAACAAGAAAAATAGAGCTTGTAAAAAAAGATTATACGAGAAAAAGCGATAAAAAAATGATTGTTAGGGATAATTTTGAATCCAAGGTCGCTGTTGTCAGGACTTACCCAAATATGTTCTCTGACATTTTGGATATACTAACCAAGAAAAAATATAAAGGCATTGTTTTGGAAGGTACTGGAATGGGGCATGCTCCGACAAACATAAAGGAAAATTTGTCAAATTATAACGCTTTGAAGAAATTTGTAGGAAATGGAGGTATTGTCGTTGTAACATCCCAAACTGTTTTTGGCCGAGTTCATAGGGATATTTATGTAAACACAAGAAGATTGGGAAACATCGGATGTATTTTCGGCCAGGATATGCTCACAGAAACAGCTTTTACAAAATTATCATGGTTATTGGGTAATTTCAAGAAAGACGAAGTCAAAGAATTGATTGCTAAGAATTTAAGGGGAGAGATTAATGATAGATTAAGTGAAGATGAGTTTTTGGATTGATTATAATCCTTAATTCTATTTATTTTTAGTAAATGAAAAGAAAACTTTAAATAAAATCAATAAAATAAATTAAAAAATGGATGAAGAATTAAAAAAACTTGCAGAGACTTTGAGGAAAAACGGTATGGCTGTTTCTGAATATGAGGCTATGGAGAAAGCGAAGAGCATCCTAAATGTAAAGACACAAAGGCCTGATCCTTCTCAGGCAGAGACACAAAAAACTCAAGATCAGGAAGCTATACCAACTGCAAACCTCGATGCAGATGTAAAAAATGAAGATGCAACCTTGAATGAGGTTATGAAGGAAGCAAATATCAATCCTCAAGAAGTTGAAGCTCAAGAAAAAGAAAGAGTAGATGACATTAAAGCGGACATAAACGAAGTGAAGCAGGAAATTGAGCATGCTGAAGACACTCCAGAAAGAGTTGAAGAGATAAAAGAAGAAGTTCAGGAAATAAGAGAAGAGACAAACGAGCTTACTGGAGAACAAACAGAGCAAGTACCGGAACAGCCAGCACCAATCGAAGAACCATTAGCTCAAGAACCCCAAACACCTGCAGAACAACAACCTCAAGAACAACCTACTTTTGCAGAAGAACCACAGGAACAACCACAACCTCCTACGGAACAACAACCTCCAGAGCAACCTACTACTGAAGAAACTCAAAGCCAGGAAACACAAGAACAACCTCAAGAAAACCAAGAGGAAGACCGATTTAAAGAAGAGAAAAAGATTGATTTGAATAAAGTTTTTAACAATAACAACCAAAACAATTAATTCTTCTTAAAAACCACAATCTTTAAATATTGATTAACTACTCTTGAATAATAATACCTCGATTAAAATGAATAAATTCCCATTAATAACAATTTTAACCTTTCTTTTAGTTGTAATAGGTGTAAATGCTGATCCAAGTTTTAGTTTTGCAGATGATTTTGTGAATATAACAAGCGACGCTGCACAGACTGCCAGTGGAAGCTTTACGATAAACAACACCGGAACTACAAATTTAAACATTAACTTTACAGGATACACTTTAACTTTGGGAAGTGATAAGCTAAATATAACTTCTTTAAGCAATATAACTGGCATGGCTAATGGCACAACACAAAGCCCTAGTTTCTCTGTTGTAATTCCAGCTCAACAAACACCTGGTTTGTACACAGGAACGCTAACAGCAACATCAAATGCATCAACTACAGATACGATAACTGTCAATCTAAACGTAACTCCTACTTACAGCGTAAGTACAACTTCTGCTTCTGGAATGGAGTTAGGCAGCACAAACCTTAATCAAACTCATACAAAAACTTTCAACATAACTAACACAGGAAACGCAAACATTACAAATGTTTCATTTGATTTCAGTGTAGATGGATTTAACTTACAGTCAAATTATACAAATTTTGTTCTTGAGTTTGATAAGACAGAATCAATAGAATTCAACATAACAATCCCTGAAAGCGCTTCAACAGGAAACGTGACTTTAGGTTCTGTACAAATTGGTTCTACAGAGTTAGATCAGAGTCTTTTCAGCGTAACAGCAGAAGTCGGTGGTGGATTAATAATTGAGGATCTTGATATTTTCCTCACAACAAGGGATTCTGATAACGAAGCTGATTTGGATGTAGTAGATAATAAAAAACTTAATTTCAATGACCAAGATATAGGACCTGAATCAGAACTAAGGTTTAATGTCAACGTGGAAAATACATTTACAGATGAAGAAGATATAGATATAGATGATATATCCGTTAAGGTCACAATCCTTGAAATAGACGATGGAGAGGATATTGAAGAAGAATCAAATGAATTTAGCCTTGATTCTGACGGCAATGAAGATGTAAACGTCATAGTAAAAATACCTCTCTCAGTGGATGAAGGAGTATATGAGGTTTTGATTGAAGTGGAAGGACAGGATGATAACAATAATGATCATACAGCAGAAATGAAAGTTAAGATAGACGTTGACAAGGATGTAAGAGATGTAATAGTAAAAACTGCCTCTTCATTCCCTCAAACAGTTAAATGCACCGGAAGCTCAACATTGACAGCTACTCTGAAAAATATAGGGCAAAGGATAGAAAGCGACATAAAGCTGGAGATACTAAATGAGGCTTTAGGAATAAACTCAGTTACATCAAATATAGAGCTTGATGAAGATCCTTTCGCTAGCGATAATGAATTTACAAGAAAAATCCAGGCGAATATAAACGAAAATACAGCAGCAGGAACTTACCCGATAGAAGTAAAATCCTACCTGCAGGAAGGTGCTTTGTGGGAGACAAAAACAGCTGATTTGATTGTTGAAGCTTGTTCTGGGGCTGAGCAGCAGGAAGAAGGGCAAGGGGAAGAAGAACAACAGGAAACTGTAGATACAGAAACCATTTCTGATACTGTAACAGGAGAAGAAACATCTGAAACAGAAGAAATTCCTGTTTTAGGGCCTACAACAACAAGTGAAGTTCCTTTGACAAAAAAACCAGGTTTCTGGGTTGCATTAATAATTTTAAACATAGTAATAATTGGTTCTGTTGCTTTCTTTGCCGTTAAAGTAGTTGGTAAAAAGTAAAAAATTTAACCACCACCTTATAACTACTAAAAATATCCTCTTAACCACAATAGTATTTATAAATAAATTCAGGTTTTTTAATCTAATTCTTTACGTTGGGTGTCAAATTGAAAAAGAGCGGTAAAAGAAGTGTATTACTTGTATTTCTATTAGTCACATTACTCGTTTCTATGGCAAATTTTGTTAGTGCAGATGTTTTTATTAATGAGTTTTTGCCTGATTCAAATTTTACTGGTGCTCAAGACAAATTTGGAGAATGGATTGAGCTTTATAACAATGGATCTGCTTTAGTGAATCTGAATAATTGGAATATTTCCGAAAATTCAGGGACAAATTTTACAATAAATACAAGTATAACAATACCTTCTCAGGGATTTGTAGTTCTAGCGTATAATCTCACCTTTTTTAATGAAATTTATCCTGATGTCAATGTTAGCGGAATAAAAATTATAGAGTATGGATCAGTTGTATCAAGTTGGGTTTTGAATAATGGTCAGGATAATATTTCTTTATACAATGCTTCCGGAGATCTTATTGATTCTTTCTTGAACTTTGCAGATCCTGGAGAAAATGTATCAATTGGCAGATATCCTGATGGAAATTCCAATAATTTTAACTTTACAGCTTTAACACCTGGCGACAACAACGACAACGCAGCTCCAGTTTTCAACAAATGGGTTGCCCCATCTCTAAACAGTTCCTTTATAGCTGGCTTATTCAACATAACAGTAAATATTACAGACGCAGTTCATCCAGTTAATATATCCATTATGGAATTCAATAACAGCAATACCACAATGAATAGAAGTGGAGATTTATTTTATTTTGCCTTGAATACAAGCCTGTTCGATGATCTCCTTTATAATAACTTAACAATATACTTCAATGATTCCGTTGGCCTTTCAAATACAGATATTTTATTCAACATAACAGTTGACAATACAAAACCGAATATAACTGCTCCTCAAACTAACGCTAATGCAAGAAATTTCGTAAGTAAGAATTCTGTCTTCAATGCCTCTGTAAATGCAACAGATTTGAATTT
>CAYXZV010000032.1:0-9240 GCA_964469645.1 uncultured Methanosarcinales archaeon
TTTTCTTGAACCAGAAAGCACTTGTTTGATTCAGAACCTGGCCTTTAAATGGTATTGTGCACAAAACCCTATCAAAAGCAGAAATCCTGTCCGTAACAATAATAACCCTTTTATCTCCTAGTAAATAATTATCCCTTACTTTGCCTTCGTATTTCTTACCGACATTTAGATCTGTTTTTTCTAAAGTGTTGGTTAATTGGTTTTTTAGGGTTTCGTCGGATAGCATTTTCATTATTAATTAATATTTTTTAGTCATTGAATTTTTTTATTGTTTAAAATTTTTAATTTTAAGCTTGAAAATCTTTGATTTTCATTGAACTATTTTTTATTGTACTCTCTTACCTTATCTCCTATTTCCCTTCGATAATTGGTCAATTTCTCTTCATAACTATTGTCAATATTTAGGATTTCTATTGCAGCCAAAGCTGCGTTCGTTCCGTTGTTTAATCCAACCCATAACCCATGGTCAGAATGTTTTAACAGATTCAAAGAAGCCTCTGCTTTATCATCGTTATCCAAAAGTAAAGGGCAATAAATAACTAATTGATTTTTCTTTTCTATAGGCTCATCAAAGTAAACAAATTGTATGTTGATTGCGCCATCAATTATCTGCTCTGAATGCGAATGATTGACGCTAAATTCCTTTAAGATTTCTTCTGCTTTTTTGAAAGCCTTATTGTGTTTGTCTCCGATCAAAACAATTTTTTTAGAAGCCTTAAGCATTTTAACAGCAGCATGTGCTGCAACATCTGCCTTGTTAGTGCCTACACTCAGAACAGGAATTCCTGGAGGCATTTGCACAATAGACAATAAAGCATCTAAGCCCTGATAATTCCCTTTACACGGAACACCGATAATAGGTCTTATTGACTTTGCAGCTACAACTCCCGGCAAAGCTGCTGCCAAACCGGCTCCAGAAATAATGACCTTATAATCCTGCCTTAAGATATCATTCACATCATCCGGTGTTTTATGAGCGCTGGCTAATTTAAACTCATAATCTACTTTAGCCTTCTCAAGAATTTTAGTGATCTGATTATAGCTGTCTGAATCTGACTTTGATGCGAATAAAACCAAAATATCTTTCATATTAAACCCTTCCTTTTATAAATGAGAATGTTGCTAATATTTATAGATATCGAATTTAGCCAGTAGCACTCAATTCTGGCTTTTTATTCTCTTCAGCTTCTTCTCCATATTTTTCTTTCATTGTTTCATATATTTCTCTTAATGCTCGGTATAGGTTATCTACAATTTTTCCAGTTCTAACGTCTCCAAGAACAGTATCCATAACACCTAAATGTCTAGTACCTTCTTGGTAATAGAAATGTACTGCAGTTCTGTTGTCATCATTGCTTACTTCAACTCGTACAGAAGTCTCCACCATATCTTCTAATCCAGGTACTTCCGTAAGAAAATCTAACTTTAAGTGGTGTCCGTTATATCCTTCATATTTGGAGATAAGTGCTGTAGAGACACATCCTTTGGGATCTGATAGTATGACACTCGTATCTCTATATATAGGTTCCCCCTCTTCACGAACTTCTCTTTCTCTCCAGGGTATAGCATGTTGCTCTCTTAAATCCATAAGATCTCCATAACTCACTGATCTTAAGATTATATCAAGAGCTTCCACTGCACTTTCTTTAGGTAATGAAATACTTCTATATACCATTTTTCTTTCACTAACACTAGTAGTTATTTAAATATTTGTTTGATAGTCATTACCAAATAATAATTTTTAGAATTATGTTATCCCAATACTTTATACTTCTGATAATTCTCATTCATTAATAAGTTTTTTGTTATGTCAATAGCAGTTTTTTTGCCATTAACCTTTTTATCAAAATACATTGACCACAAGATGCCTTTCTCAAGTTTTTTTATATTATCAAAGCCAAGCCTTTCTTTCAGTGTTTTCAATAAACCATTTCCATTGTCCAGATCCTGAACTAATATATTTATTATTTTATTATTTTTGTTTTGTTTTTTATTGTTAATATTATTATTTTTTATTGAAAAAGAGAATTTATGCTTATTGGCATTAACCAAAATATCAGTATTGCTTATTTTCCCTTTAAAATCCTCAACATTCCCATTGACATCAAATTTATAGTAATCAGACCTTTCAAGCTTCTTTAATTTATAGCCAAGCCTTTTCAAAGCATTAAACGCAGTTATAGCTACATTATCTGGTACTTTTAATGAAACAAACATTTCTACACTCATTTTACATTCCCCTCTATATATTTCTTCATCGACTCAAATAATTTTATTGCATTGGTTTTTTTACCATCTTTAACTGAATCAGGAACCTGCCAGTTGTATGATGCACGTTCAGGATGAGGCATTATAGCCATGACATTCCCTTCTTTATTGGATATTGCAGCTATATTATTCACAGCTCCGTTAGGATTTATTGGAAATTTATTCACTACTTTACCATTTTCATCACAATATTTGAATATTATCTGCTTGTTTTTCTCGAGTTTTTTTATCAAAGCTTTGTCTTTTGTTGTAAATCTACCTTCTCCGTGAGCTATAGGTACCTTTATTACTTCATTATTCTTATAAAATTGATTAAATGAGTTTTTTTTATTGTTACTAGCTTTGATATGTACCCAAGTATTATAATATCCTGAAACTAAAGGATTCTCATTAGGTGCAAGAGCCATCTGAACTTTACTTTTCAGTCCAGGAATTAATCCAGTTTCTACTAAAACCTGCGCACCGTTGCAGATACCCAACAAAGGTTTCCCATTTTCAATTTCTTTTCTTATTTTATCCATTATTTTCTCTTTCGCTGCTATGACACCAGACCTTATCCTATCCTCATAGGAAAAACCACCTGGAATTACATAGCCGTCAAAACCAGATAAATTCTCTTTAGAGTTCCATCTAACTATTTTTGTATCCATACCTACATCAAAACATCTGTCTCTGGTTTCTTCCTCGCAATTATTCCCTGGAAAGTACAATACTGCTATTTTTGGTTTCATTTCAAAGCCTCAACAAACCCTGTTGTCCATTCTTTCTTCATCTTATCAATCTTTAAATCAATTATTTTCTTGTTTCCATTGGATATTTTCAAAGAATCTTTTTTCGTTGTAGAACCTAATTTATGTATGATTAATTCATGTTTCTTGAAGACAGACTGCACTTTAACTGCATTTTTCTCTTCAACTTCAAACACAAATCCAGGGCTTTCTGAAAACAATATCTTATCATTCCTCAATTGAGGATAAACAAAATCTATATTTGCGCCTATTTTTCCGTCAGCATCTCCGCCTAGAATCATCTCAGCTATTGTAACAAATAAACCACCATCAGAGACATCGTGGCAGCTCAACAACAACCCTTTTTCAACGCATTCAATAACAGCATAGATCATATTTCTATGTTCTTTAAAATCAATTTCAGGCACATTTTTTCCTAATTTTTCGTTTAATTCGTAATAAACACTTCCACCTAACTCATCTTTACGATTTCCAACTAAAAACAACTTGCTATTTGGTTTCTTTAATTTCATTGTTATAGATTTCTCAAAATTTTTCATGACACCTAAACAAGCAATTATTGCACTTGGGTCAATTGCTTTCCCATTAGAACTTTCATTATAGAAACTTACATTCCCGGAAATTATTGGAACTGGATTTTTTGTGTTCCGTAAATAAAGATTTTCAGCAGCAACTTTTATTCCTTTTACACCTTCAACAAAATCAGAAAACTGCTCTTCATCTTCAGGATTACCATAGTTTAAGCAATCCGTCAAAGCAGCTGGTACTGCGCCAACAGCAGCAACATTACGCATAGATTCAGCAACTGCATTTACAGCGCTTAAATGAGGATTTATTCTCCCATACCTTGGATTGGAATCTACAGATAAAGCAATTCCATACTTACTTCCAGGAACAGCTCTCAATAATCCAGCATCTGCTTGTCCTGCTTCTATAACAGCGTTTCCCATGACATCTTTGTCATAATGCTTGTAGCACTTTGCTTTAGAAGCGATATTCGGATGATTAAGGATTTTCAGAGCAATTTCATTGTAATCTTTTGGTTCGTCCAATACTGGCTCATTAAAGCTTCTTGCAGGTTCTTCAGAATCTCTTTGGTACTGTATTCCTTTAGTTACTGCCTTAATTGGAACATCACAAACAACTTTTCCTTTATGTTTTATTTTGTAATTCTGGTTTTTAGTTACTTTGCCAATAACAGAAGCCTTTGCGTTCTCTGCTATTGTAGATAAAGCGAAATCTTCATTGTATATTTTTAATAATGTTTTAGTAAACTTCTTTGGGCATATCCATGTAAATCTTTCTTGTGTTTCTGAGCAGAATATAACATAAGGAGGTAGATCTTTCATCGAAACATGGATCTTATCTAAATCAATTTCAGCGCCATAATCAGCATCCGAGCATAGTTCAGAGCTAGCACACATTATTCCACCTGCTCCCATATCTTTGAAACCTAATTTTACTTTTTGCTTTCTCGCTTCTCTAAAAACCTTATATGTTGCTCTTATTAGAACATTTTTCAGGAAAGGATCCGGAACTTGCACAGCGCCTTTGTTGTATTCCTCTTCCTGCTCATCCAAAACTAAAGAAGCAAAAGCAGCTCCGCCAAAACCAGAGTTATCTGTAGGCTTTCCAACGATAACAATATCATGATCTTTAGCATTTTTTGGGGCATAACTATGGACAATATCTTTTTCCTTTAAAACACCTAAACAAACTACATTTACTAAGCAATTATCATCAAAGCTTTCATTGAAATAAACATCTCCAGCTATGTTTGGTATACCAACCGCATTCCCATAGCCTGCTATTCCATCAATAACTTCGTTTGCAATGTATTTCACTTTATTTTTTTCTTTGCCATCAGGATATCCGAATCTTAAAGGATCAGCTGTGGCTAGAATTTTTGCACCCATGCACAAAACATCCCTTAAGATCCCGCCAACACCGGTTGCAGCACCTTCGTAAGGAACTACTTGGCTAGGATGGTTATGGCTTTCATGGCTCATAACAATGCCATATTTTTCTCCTTTAATTTTTCCTAACTCTACAATCCCCGAATCTTCTACCGGCCCTAAAATAACATTCGGACCTTGAGTAGGAAGCATCTTCAATATTGCCCTTGAGCTTTTATAGCTGGAATGCTCTGACCATTGTATGTTAAATATATACAGTTCTGTTAAAGTAGGATTCCTGCCTATTAATTCTATAATTTTTCTTGCCTCAGAAACTTTCAGAGAAATAGCGTTTTGCTTCAGGAAATGCTGCAAAGATGCATCTGTCATACTCCCTATATCAATAGTTGCAGTATCAACCCCACCCATTCTGTTTCAATCTTTTGTATAGGCAACTGGTTTATATAGGTTTTGTTGTTTGTTTATATATTTAGTTTTACTATATTACTCTATAATTATAATATTTTTATTTGGAAATTATACATTTAAGTTAGGTAATAACTATTTAAGAACAATCAAATCAGAGAGTCATGATTTATTATTAGAACCTTTTATTTAGAATCAAAGCTTATTGTCTATTTATCTAAACCGACTTATCATGACATGTTCTATTGATTCTACATAAGCCTTGAGTATTATATGGGCTCCAATAAGTTCAGCAGGTGTGCGTTGTTCACTATTAACCCACTGGTTATAGAAATTATTCATAACCCCTATAAGATTTATTTTTTCTCTTGTATAGGCGATTTTGTTGTTGTATTGCGTTTGCATATGATCTATTTTGTTCTTTAACTGTAGGTTCATTGCAATACCTTGTTTTGCTAAATTTTCCCATTCTCGATCAACTTCCTCGATAATTTTATGTGTTATTCTTTCTATTCCTTCTTGAAGTTGTTCTGCTAATCCACGATTCCCAATTGTGCCTGGAACCGAAACTACTGGATTCCTCTGTAGGAATGTTCCTATTGCCTCTTCATAACGTGATATATGCCACATATAGTCCATGCTTGCACGTATAAACGATACAAATTCCACTGGGTCCTCACTATGTTTTTGAGCAAGTGGCTCAACAGAACTATCAAAAAAGAAAATTACGATAATGTTTAATATTCCTGCAGGTTCAAGGCCAAATCGAGGATTCCCAGCACGGCAATGAACTTTGTGACTGTTCAATCGATTATTTATTTCTACCCTCATATTACGGGGCAGTCTTTTAATCTTCTTCAAATCACGTTCCATAACTTCCCACACAATTTGAGAAATCCTCTCTACTTGATCTGGAGGTAGATGCTTTGCAAGCTCTAATTCTATATTATGATGTATTTCCCTATAGTCATCTTCCCGGCTCATATCTTAAATCCATAGAAGAACATATAAAAACTTTCTTATTGTTTGTATTGGGTATTGATTTAAATAGGTTTTGGAAACTATGTTTCCAAACCCCAGGAAAAACTTCGCTTTCCGCTGGGTTTTGGTCGATAATTGAAGTAAGTTTTTTATATATTGTATTTATAGGGGTTACTAATGAAAAAAAGAGTGGTGATAGTTGGCGGAGGATTTGCAGGCTCTAAGATTGCTAAAAAACTGGAAAACAGCTTTGATGTAACTTTAATAGACAATAAAGATTATTTTGAGTTTACTCCTTCTGTTTTGCGCACCATTGTGGAACCACAACATGCAAAGAAAATACAGATATTGCATAAAAATTATTTGAATAAAGCTGTTATTGTGAAAGGAGATATCATTGGCGTAACAAAAAAAGAAGTGATTACACCAAAACATACAGTCTCTTATGATTACTTAGTTATATGCACAGGTTCCGATTACAATTCTCCTATAAAGGAAAAAGATATGGTTATTGCAGCAAGAGCAAAAGAATTAGTAAGCTATGCAAACAAGTTAAAAAAAGCAAAATCTGTTCTTATTATCGGTGGAGGTTTAGTTGGAGTTGAATTAGCAGCAGAAATTATTGAGAAATATCCAGATAAAAAGATAACAATTATCCATGGAAGCAAGGAACTTATCGAAAGAAACCCTGAAAAAGCTAGAAATTATGCCTATAACTTCTTCAAGGAAAGAGATGTTAACATTATTTTTAATGAGTTAGTTAAAGGCAAAACCAATAAAACCTTTAAAACAAATAAAGGAAAGAAAATAACTGCAGATTTAGTTTTCTCATGTATAGGAATCAAACCAAATTCTGAATGCTTAAAGGGTTCTTGCTCAAAAAGCTTGGATAAGAAGAGTTGCCTTTGTGTAAACAAATATTTACAAGTTAAAGACCTCCAAAACGTATTTGCAGCAGGAGATATAACCAATATCGAAGAAGAAAAACTTGCTCAGAACGCAGAAAAACATGCTGAAATTGTCGTAAATAATATCATTGCTTTAGAAAACAGCAAAGAATTAACTGAATACAAACCAAAACCAAGAATAATGGTTATAAGTTTGGGAAAGAAGAATGGTATTTTAGTCTACAAGAACTTTGTTATTACTGGAATCGTTCCAGGAATTTTAAAAGGATTTATAGAATGGTGGGAGATGGGGAAATATAAAATTTAATTTATTGCTGTGGTTCCATCTCCAATAACATAGACTCTGAAAATTGATTAGAATCAATCACCCTTCTAAACTGTGGCATGATTATCCTATCTATACCTTCATCACCATCCATGGTGACAAATCTTGGTCCTATTGGTCCCCTAATAAGCATTAGATACCTTCGCAGAGCAGAACCAGGAGATCGAATTATTCCACTTTCATCATGCCGCATCAGTTCTGGATCGTTAAACCTAAAAGTACGGTAAGGGTGAACAATGCCTTCTTCCATTGAGTAGTGCAAGGTCGAAAATATATGCCCTATATTAAAAAATTCCAACAATTCCTCAAGATTTGGTGCATTTAATTTTTTAGGCATTCCTTGCTTCCACATGCCGTATAAAATCACTTCATCAGATTGTGCAGTGTCAAAACCATCTGGCAAAGTTGATGCGACAAAATGGGAGCTTCCAGAATATTGATCTGTATCCCTACCAGGTCTTGGAGTATCCAATCTGATTAGTACTTGTTTACCCACTAATGGCTCTGGACTGCCCTTATAGGCAACATAGCAATCCGCTCCAGTAAGTTCTCCTGATCTGATTGAACCTTTAAATTTATTATATTTACCTCCAGTCAGATCCTGGAGTTCAGCTACTACAATCTGCCCTGCATATGTTGGATGGTTCATTTTTATTCATAATAATGAGGAATGTTTTTTAAATGTAAGTGTTAAGATGGAGTATTATACTCTTTAGAATTCACTCTATTGTTGGTATATCTACCTCTTCAACAAAAGTTATTCCATTTGCTCGACACTGCCTTGGATAACTTTCCATGATAGGATTTCCAGCTGCTGCACATTCTTCAAAGTTAGTTATTTCAGAGCAACCGCTAATAAAAATAATTATAAGAATAAATGTTGTTAAGATAATTTTGTTCATTTCTTAAATGCTTTAACCCATACCTTTATTGCCAGCAAAACAGCAATTATTACAATAACCCACACATATTGCTTAACAAAACCAGACCAATATGCACCAATTATAGCTCCAATCAGCAAGCTAACAGTCTTGATTGCTGCTATATCTAAATAATCCAGCTTTTTTATCATACCATTATACCAAGAAATAATTCCCATTTTTTATCACCTTACCATTTCTTTGTTTTGGGAGTATTTAATTTTATGTATTTATTAATAACAAGACAAAATAACAATATTTTTAAGGTAAAATAGCTTTCCAAGGTTCTATGAACGTATTAGTAGCAAATTACAGACAGGCTCAGGCTGAAAATTATGTTGGACTTATTCCACGCAATTTAAAAGAATTAGGTTTAGATGCTAGTGTAACTATAATGCCCGATCAGAAAATCGTAGGTGATTATGTGGAAGAGGCTAGTGGAACAGAAGGTAGTGTAGATGTTGTTCTTATGAATGCATCTAGGTCTGCTGTAAATTCTGATGGAGTATCACAAAATCCTGCTGAAATAAGAGCAACAATAAGTCAATTGGTAGAGTATGGAATACCCGTCATTGCAGAGACTTGTCATAGTTGCCCTGTATCCCCTGAGGAAGTACGTGCTTTAGGTGCAGAATCCTTAAGTGAGATTAGGTATAGAATAGACACAGACCCATTATATGCTCTTTTATTAAAACATCATATTCCTAAAACTCCAGATGAACCAAAAGTATAATTAGTTTGATTATTTCTTAAAAAGGTCGCATAACG
>CAYXZV010000033.1:0-8801 GCA_964469645.1 uncultured Methanosarcinales archaeon
GTGCATTAAGAGCGTAAAGAATTTCAGTATTGCTCGGAGCTAAGGAAATTATTCTTTTATACATTAAATCACCAACTTTTTGATTAAAGTATTTCTAGAATTTTAGTATTTTTAAATATTGTTATTTACTCTCCCCAAATGTCTGTTTTTATCTGCTCTTTTTTTGCGCCTAAGGTTTCCAGCATCGCTATGGAGCTTTTTACAAACTCCAACGGACCGCAAAGATAGTATAAGGAATTTTCTACATCATTAATATTTTCTTTTAATAAATCAATATCAATCCTTCCTGTTCTTCCGTCCCAATTGTGCTCTTCTGAAGGTCTTGTTACTGTTACAGTATAATTGAAATTGCTATTTTCTTCTTTAATTTTCTTTATCTCTTCATCATATACAATATCTTTCGGTGTTTTTACGCTGTAAATCATATTTATCTTGTTCTGTAGTTTTTTGTCGTTGCAATATCTTATGATTGACATTAAGGGAGAGATTCCTAATCCACCACTAATCAAAACCAAGTTGTTTTTCATATCTTCGCTGAAATAGAACTTTCCATATGGTCCTTTGAAGACTAATGAATCTCCTACTTTTGTTTCCCATAGTTTTTTTGTAAATTCTCCAACTAAGTTCATTGTTATGTCTATGTAACCTTCTTGCTCCGGGCTTGAGGCAATAGAATAAGCTCTTTGGAATTTAGGGTCATCAAAACGAACCATGAAGAATTGGCCGGGATAGAAAGGGATGTTTTTGTTTTCCACTCTGAATGTCTTCACTTCCTGTGCTTCATCTATTATTTCTATTATTTTTAGCTCGTATTCTTGTGGTTGCTGCATTTTTGTTTGGGATTTGTTTTTGTTTTTAAATGTGTTTGTTTATATCAAAAAAGTATTTGATTGAGGGAAGATTTAAGAAATACTAGGAATTAGTTGGAGTATGGTAAGAATAAGTAGAGAGAGCGTAGTTATTGCAGTTGTTGCTATAGGTGCTATAGCTGCGTCCATATTGAATGTTCTCCCACCTTCGTCTCCAGTAAAAATACGACCTATAGGAAGCTCTCTAGATAACAGATTAACTGTTGATTGGAGAAGAAATAGAGAATGCTGGAATTTAGAATCAGCATTGGGTTCTGATCATGCATCTCTTGGAAACCTAGTTTATGGAAATGTCATGAGAGTAGCCGGAAAATATCCCCTCCCTCCAGGTTCTCAACAAGGATTCGAGAGAAATATGGATGGAAGATCGCAAACACGTGAACATATGATTGCAGCTGATCAAGTTTGGAGTCACCTATCCTTATTTTCAAGAGAAAGTCCAGAATCACCAGAAGATCTTGAACGAATTGGAAATCGAATTTATGAGGAAGCTTGCAAATATTAAGATTTTATTTCTCTAAATCACAATAAAAACAGAAAACCTTTTAAATAACAAACCCAAAAAATGAATTAAGAGGTGTTAGGAAAATAAACCTTCCTGGACTTCTAAAAAGATATTAAATATGAGGTGATTAAAAAATGCCTATTGATTTAACACAGTTTGGGCAGGAGTTTGCAAATCCAGTTTTGACATTATGGAATTCTCTAGTTTCTATCTTACCAGGGATAGTGTTTGCAGTCCTGACAATAGTTCTTGGGTATATTGTCGGTGCGTTTACCGGATGGGTAGTAAAGCATATCCTCCAGAGATCTAAAGTTGATGAGTGGCTTGTTAAGATGGGAAGAGCTGACAGCCTAGGAGGATTGCAAGTATCAAATGTCTCAGGGCAATTGATAAAGTGGTGGGTAATTGTAGCATTTTTGTCACCTGCTGCAAATTGGCTGGAACTCGGACAGCTTTCAGCTATATTAGAAAGAGTTGCATTGTGGGCGCCAAACCTTATTGCAGGTGTTGTTATAATGCTTGTAGGGCTGATAGTAGCTGATTTCTTTGCTGATGCAACAGCACATGCAAAGAAGCTAAAAGGCATAAGGGCAATAAGCTCATTTATCCGAATTGTGACAATAATCTTCTTTGCAGAGATTGCATTGAGGCAGATTGGCATAAATATTGTTTTAGCTGAAACAACGATATTAATCATTATCGGTGGAATAGTTTTAGCGCTGGCAATAGGATTCGGATTAGGCTTAAGGAAAGAAGCAGAAGGTATTATCAGAGACCTCAGGAAACACCTTAAGTAGAATTATTTCTTTTTTATTTTTTTAATTTAATTTTGCTTCTAGACCTTCTTTTACTGCCTCTACACCGACAACAGCCTGTTGATGTGTATAAGACCGCGAATAATGATGACTAGAAGGCCAATTATGACTTCCAACACCTAATGTAGAATAATCTTGGCCTAATTCAATTTCAGTAGTGCTGAGATTTTCACCAGTCCTTAGTATAACATCAGGATAAGGATGAGCAATGTCTGAAGGGTGTATGCTATGTATTCCAACCTGAACAGTTATTGCTCCATCAACATCGCGCACTATCTCTTCCTTATATTGCCCTCCAACATCACCTGCTACTTTCCTTAAAGCGTTAAGTATTTCCTGTGCAGGTGCGGGGTTTTCTATATGTACGGTCCTCCTAACATCAGGTAAATCCATTTTATTTCCAATCTCTTAATAGATTTAATAATAAAAGTACTGAGAAGCCGGTTGCGCCTTTGACTGTGTAGCCTTTTTCTTGTTTTGCCCAGACTGTGTTTCCTATATCTAAATGAGCCCAAGGAATGTCTTCGACAAAATTCTCTAAGAAAATTCCTCCTACCATGACACCGGCGTCAATTCCTTCATTGAGGTGCTTTACATCCGCTATGTCACTTTTAATCAACTCACTATATTCTTCCCATAAAGGGAACTGCCAAATTTTTTCAAGGCTTGTTTCAGAAGCTTGCTTTATCTGATCTATCAGTTTTTGATCATTTCCGACAACAGGGCTTGCGAAATACCCTAATGCAATTATTGATGCTCCTGTTAAAGTAGCAATATCAATAATTGCTTTTGGCTTGTATTTTAATGAATATGAAAGCGCATCTGCAAGAACCAAGCGACCTTCAGCATCTGTATTGGTTACTTCAACTGTAAGGCCGGAATGTGAGGTTAAAACATCGTCTGGCTTATAAGCTTTGTCACTAACCATATTTTCGGCTAAAACTGCCATTCCAATCACATTTGCCTTTAATTTTAGTTTTCTGCATGCTTCTAAGATATTTATAACACCGCAAGCTCCTGCTTTGTCATCCTTCATTGTTGTCATGTAGGAGGATGGCTTGACGTTGATTCCTCCTGTATCGAATGTAATGCCTTTTCCAACTAAAACTATTGGCTTATCACTTCCGTTTCCATTATATTCAAGAATTACTAAGCGAGGCTTATTTACACTTCCTTTAGCTACAGCCATTATGCAACCCATACCTAGCTTTTCTATCTGCTTTTCGTCAAGAATTGTGCATTTTAGATTGTTTTCTTTGGCTGTCTTTTGTGCATAATCTGCTACATAAACAGGAGTTGCTACATTTGGTGGGGTGTTGATTAAATCTCTGGTTTTGTTGACTGCTTCGGTGTATATTGCAGCATCATCTATAATTTTTTGAGATTTTTTCAAATCTTTGTTATCTACTATTATTGCAGCTTTTGTTATTGATTTTATCTTATCCAAATCTTTTGTCTTGAATTTATTAAATTGATACATGGAAAGAACTGCTGCCTGGGATATTTTTTCCAGATATGTGTTGTGATCAAAATTTTTGTTTTTGAAGGAATTTAAATCAAGAGTAAAGGTTTTTATGTCTGAGTTTCTTAGTTTTTTTGATAAATTGCTTACTGTATCCATTAATTTATTTAGGTTAAAGTCTTTTTCTTTTCCTAATCCTAACAATGCTAAATATTTTAGATTTTTATTGTTGAGGTAAAATGTCTCTATTTCGTTTTTTTCTGCCTTGAAATCCTTGTTTTTTATAGAATTGGATATGATATTGTTAATTGATTTGTCGAAATTATTTATTTCATCATTTGGCTTTAATTTATCTTCAAAGAACGCAATAACAAGGCAGTTATCCTTTATTTCTCCTAATTTTTTAGTTGTTAATTCTATTTCTGGTGCCATTGAAATTGTAGTTAGGATGAAGTTTATTAATTTTTTGTTATTATGTTTTTTATAGTAATACAAAGGTTTATATATAAGTTAGGCTAACCTAACTTTTTATGGAAAGTGCTAGCAGAGAAGACTATCTGAGAGGAATATACCATCTTCTTGAGGAAGAGGGATATGTCAGGTCAGTTGATTTAGCGGATTACCTCGATATTACGAAACCGAGCGTTTCTGAGATGCTAAAGCAATTGAATAAGGAAGGCTTAGTCCAATATAAAAAATATTCAAACATATTATTTACCTCTAAAGGGAGGAATATTGCTAGGAAATTGACGTTCAAACACAGGATTATTGAGAGTTTTTTGAAAGATGTGCTTAAAATAGATCCAAAAAATATCCATGAAGAAGCGCATAGACTAGAGCATGCTTTCAGCGATGAAGCAATTGAAAAGTTAAGGAAATTGCTTGGGAATCCAAAAGAAGATCCTCATGGGAAGCCGATACCAAAGGTGAATTGATTCTGAACTCAATAAAAATGAAAGCAACAAACACAATAAAAAATAAGATTATTATTCCATTATTGTTTTTTATAATTTTGATTCTTAATGGATGTAATAATTCAGGAACAATTGGAGAAAACGATAATGGAAATAAGAAAGCCCTGACTACTATAAACATCATTGCTGACTTTGTTGGGAATGTTGCAGGAGATAAAATGGATTCTGTAAGCTTATTGCCTGTAGGATCCGATCCTCATGTCTATGAGCCAGTACCCAGAGATGTGCAGGAAATTGTTGATTCTGACCTGGTCTTTTATAATGGCTATAACCTTGAGAAATGGATGGAAGAGCTACTGGAAAATGCAGGTGGTATCAGGCAAAGCCACCAGGTCACTGCAAATCTGGAACCTATGAGAGACCAAAGAAATGATCCCGATCCCCACCTATGGATGGATCCGGTCTATGCTGTAAGTTATGTTGAGAGCATTAAGGAAGTTTTAATGGAATTTGATCCTGAAAATGCTGAGTATTATGAAAAAAATGCTGAAGGTTATATTAATCAGCTGAAAGAACTGAATGACTGGATTAAAGCGAGAGTTGAAGAAATTCCTGAAGAGAACAGGAAGCTTGTAACGACACATGATGCTTATGCCTACTTTGGCATTAGGTATGGGTTCAAGGTTGTCGGGAGCATATGGGGCATCACAACAGAGGATGAACCTTCTGCTCAGGAAGTTGCGGCTTTGGTTGATGGGATTAAAACAGAAGACGTTCAGGCTGCTTTTGTCGAGACTACAATAAACCCGAAATTGATGGAAAGAGTTGCAAAGGATGCAGGAATTGAGCTTGGGAAGGCTTTGTATGGAGATTCTTTAGGACTTCCCGGAAGCGGTGCTGATACTTACATCGGCATGATGAGGACAAATGTGAATAATATTGTTGAGGCTCTAAAATGAATGCTATTGACGTAAAAAATTTAACAGTAAGCTATGATAAAAATCCAGTCATAAGAAGTATTTCTGCCTCTATTAAACCGAAGCAAGTTGTCGGGGTCATAGGCCCGAATGGTGCAGGAAAAAGTACTTTTCTCAAGGCAATTATGGGCTTGCTGCAGCTGGATTCAGGCAGTATCTCTGTATTTGGAGAAAATATTTCTAAAGCCAGGGATAAAGTTGCTTATGTCCCTCAAAGAAGCGAGATAGACTGGGATTTTCCAGTCATTGTAAGGGATGTTGTCATGATGGGCAGGTATAAGCATCTTGGATGGGTCAGGAAGCCTAAAAAAGAAGATCATAAGATTGTTGATGAGTCATTGCAGCAGCTGGGTATGCAGGATTTTTCTGAGAGGCAGATTGGCGAGCTTTCAGGCGGCCAGCAGCAGCGTGTTTTTTTGGCACGTGCATTAGCGCAGCAGACGGATATCTTGATGCTGGATGAGCCATTTGTGGGTGTAGATGCTGCCACAGAAAATTCTATCCTTGATTTAATGGGCAAACTGAAAGATGTGGGAAAAACAATCGTTGTTGTCAATCATGATCTGAGTAATGTTGTCAAGAGATACGACAGCCTGATGCTGATAAATCAAAGATTAGTCGCTTATGGCAAGACAAAAGATGTTTTTAAGCAAGATATAATCAACAAGGCCTATGGCGGTAGACTTACCTTGCTGGAAGAGGTGCAAGCAAAAGAATAAAATGGTTTTTTACAATTACTTTATAGACCCTTTTCAGTATGAGTTTATGGTGAGGGCTTTGATAGCCTCCCTGCTAGTCGGAGTGATATCTTCCATCCTGAGCTGTTATTTAGTTGTGAAGAAATGGGCTTTATTAGGGGATGCTATATCTCATGCAGTTCTTCCGGGAGTCGCGATTGCATTTTTGCTTAAGATACCTTTCTTCATCGGTGCTTTGGTTACTGGAGTTCTGACGGCCTTGGGCATTGGCATTGTCTCCAAATACAGCAAGATCAAGGAAGACACTGCCATTGGAGTTATGTTCACCACTGTTTTTGCTTTTGGAATATTGTTGATGAGTTTGATAAGAGCTAAAAGCATTGATTTATACCATATTTTGTTTGGAAATGTACTTGGAGTTTCTACATTGGATTTGATTTTAACGAGTGTGACTGGAATTGTTGTCTTAATTGTAATTATAGTTTTGTTTAAAGAATTGTTATTGCATGCTTTTGACCCTATCATGGCTGCTTCCATTGGCTTGCCTGTGACGTTTTTCCATTATCTGCTTATGTTTCTGCTGTCATTGACCATAGTCGCTTCTCTGCAAACTGTAGGTATTGTGCTGGTAATAGCTATGTTAGTCACTCCAGGGGCCACTGCTTATCTTCTGGTTAAGAGAATGTCAACAATGATGGTGATTGCTGCCTTTATAGGCATCATATCAGCTTTGTCAGGGCTGTATTTCTCATTTTACTTCAATGTTGCATCCGGCGCAATGATGGTTTTAGTTGCTGGATTACTATTTTTACTAGCTTTCTTATTCTCTCCAAAAGACGGGGTTGTGTGGAAAACAATAAAGAAAAGGAAAGTTGCATTCAATACAAGAGTTGAGGATTATTTGACTGCTATCTATAGGATTTCTAATGGCAAGAATTTTGCCGGTGTTGAGAAAGTGGCTGAAATAGTAGGTGAAAAAACCAATAAGGTAAGTTCGATGCTCAACAGATTAAGCAAACAAAATTTAATCAAGCTTATTAATGGGAATAAGGTGAACCTTACTGCACTTGGGAATAAAAAAGCTGTTTTTATGATTAAAGTGCACAGGCTGTGGGAGAGGTACCTGGCAGACAAAGCAGATATTTCACCAGAGTATGTGCATGATCTTGCACACAAGTATGAACATCTCACCACTAAAAATATGGTTAAGGAGATGGACAAGCTGTTGAAATATCCCAAAAGAGATCCTCATGGGAACATTATTCCGAAATGAGCTTATTTATCTAATTTTTTTAATTTCTTACTTAGTGCCTTTAATTTTATAATAACAAAAATAATAATTAAGATTACAACAATTCCAAAGAAATAATAATACACTGGGACAGTTTCTGTTATTTTGATGTTGAAATCAGTTTCTACAATAGTTTCTTTATCGTCATTGAATCTTGCTGTAATATCATAATTATCTGCATAAGGAAATTTGTATGTAAATGCTACATTTCCATTATTGGGTTTTAAGGTTCCTGCAAAAACAACATCTTTTGGGGAAGAGATTCTTACCCATACTGAAGTGGGTTCGATAACTTCTTGGTTTTTATCAAATAGTGTTAGTGCTATTGCAACATTATCGTTTGTATTGGGATTTTCCGGAGAGTAGCCGAAGTCTATTAGGAAATCGTCAATTTCTTTGTCTTCGCCTGCGTCTAAGTGGGAAAAAGCAATAGGAAGGGCTACAATAAATAAGAATAACAATACTATTTTATTTTTTAACAATGGTTTATTCATTTTAATTTATTTTTATTATTTTTTTATTTAAATTATTATTGTTTAATTATCTGCTTTTCTTTACATTAATTCTTGGGCAGTATTTTCTTATTGAGCATTTAGAGCAAAAGGGAGAATTTGTTAAACAAACATTCTGCCCATGTCGAACTAAAAGATCATTAAGGTCAAACCAATACTTCTTAGGTATAATTTCCATTAATTTCTCCATTGTTTTGTCTGGATTTTTAGTTTTGACCCAACCTAATCTATTGGAAATAACTTGGACGTGGATATCAACAGCGATATAATCAGATTTATTAAAACCATAAGTTAAGGTTATGGCTCCACACTTATTTCCTATACCCTGTAATTTTTTTAATTTCTCCATTGTATCCGGAACCTTACTGTTATAATCTTCAATTAATTTCTTGGATGTATTTTGGATGTATTTTGCTTTTGTAGGGTAGAATCCGACTGGAAAGATTGCTTTCTCTATCTGTTTTTTTGAGAGCTTAAGCATAGCTTTCGGATTGTCTGCTTTTGCAAACAATCTTTTAGCTGCAGGACCAGTAGTTGTGTCTTTTGTTCGTAAGCTTAAGATGCATGAGATAAGTACTAGAAAAGGATCTTTTGTTCTGTCCCCTATTTCTGTTGAAATTGGGTTTTCAAACTGCTTTGATTGTTTTTTTAATAGGGAGATTATTTTGGAGATGTTTTTTGGTTTTGATTTCATTTTTTATTTATAATCAGAAATATTAACCATAAACTATTATTCCTACTACAACAAGAGTTTGAAA
>CAYXZV010000034.1:0-8740 GCA_964469645.1 uncultured Methanosarcinales archaeon
GGATGCTTTTCCAAATAAGCTTCAATAAATTCCTCAACATCTAGGTTGTTTCCGTTAATATACATTCTAATCAATTTATTACCACTTAACCAAACTACCTCTATTCTGTCTGTTACCGGGGTATAGTATTGTGAATATATTTCCACTTCTTTTACATAAAGCAAGTTACCATTCAATTCTACGACATCATAGTCAGGACTATTCTTTATTCTATCAAAGCTTTGAAATATCCAGCTATAACTGTTGATGTTTACGGATATGTAAGTATCATCATTTCTATAAGAGGCATACAATCCAAAACCATTACTGTCATACCATCCATCTGAATTTCTGAACTTGAAATTGCCAATATCTTCCTCAATCAGCATCTCTTTAAAAAATCCATCAGTAACTATTTTGAATCTGCCTGTATTCACTTGCATCCATTCCGGAAAGTCTTCATCCTTGCCAAAGTCAATTAGATACTCACCTAATGACGAAGGAGTATACTTAGTACCATAACTTAGATGGCATATGAATTGCTTATAACATCCTTCACCTTCACATACATTGCAGTCAACATCACCGAACTTGTCTAATTTAACCCAACCTTCAGTTCCATCTGGTCCTACAATCCTTACTCTTAAATCACCAATATCTTTTAGAATATCCTTCGTAGAGTCTAGACTAACATACAGATTAACATCATTTCCTTGCCTTAGCAATTCACCGTTTGGAGATATATAAACTCTGGTGGTTATTACACTGCCAGGGGGTATTGGTTCTGGAGGCAATTCAACATTCCTATACAAGTAAGTTTGCAACATCCATTGATTGCATGTACCTGATGTAGATGAACAGCCACATTTCCAGATGTCATCATATTTCTTGCAGGAATAGGAAACAACATAATTTTCCCCAGGAGTTATATCTGCAGTACTTATTTTTAAGGAGGTACTTGCATCATTTTTTATCCAATTGCTCCCAGAGATCGTTTTTTCGGGAAATTGAAATATTTCCCATCCAGCGTCTGTATAAAAATAACCATATTTGTAAATAAAACCGTTTTCCTGCTTGACATCTATTCCCAGGTTCAATGAATCCTGTTCAGGCGGTAAATTAAAAACATTCTCTTCCAGAAAAAATATCTGTTTATTATCATCAAAAACGTCGAAATGTGGTCCGTACCCTCTGTAGTACCCGATCGCCTCACCTATTGGACCTCCTATATCTCCAGGCTCTGGTGGCAAATCACTAGTACAACCTAAAAGAAAGATTGTAAACAATAGAACAACAAATAAAGCAATTTTTTTCATTACACCACCTTTTAACAATAATCTTTATTGAAGTGGTATTTAAACTTTTCTTTTTAAATTTTTGAAATGTTGTATAAATAAAAAGTGACATCCATTTCATTATATTTTTTATATTCATCCAATTTAAACCCCGAATGCATAGCATCACATCTCTTTAAAGATCTTTTTGTCCCAGTATCATTTTTACAATAAAAATCTTCATAATATAGCAGACATTTATTTTCATAACCTGGTAATTTTTCATCAATATACCTCAAAAAGTAAGTAGTATCTATTACGGATACTTCTGCAATAGATGTGATAATAACAGGAATTTCAGTTATCACTATGCAATCCTTAGGAATATCCTCCTTTAATTTTTCCATTGCCTTAGTTTCCAATAAAAATCCAGGTATTGGCCTATTATCAAAACTTACAAAAAACAAAAACAATATGATAATTAATATCCCCATGTCCAGCAGGAATGTTTTCTTTAAGTTCAATTTCAGAGATAAAAAAGTAGAAAAATAATAAACACCATAAGCCATTATTGGTACTAAAGCAATCAATCCTGTAAGCAGATGAAAGTCATTGGAATATTGGTAAAATAAGTAGTAACCAAGATAAACAGAAAACCAACTGAGATATAAGGCTAATGTTCTCTTATTCAAAGAATATAAAGCAATAATTCCTGTTATTGTCAAAACCAAAAATAAAATTGTTAAGAAACTAAAGTCGAACATAAATCTTATAAGTATTTCATTGAAACCAAATAAGTTTACGTTCCCATTATAAGAATTATCATAGAAATTTATTAATCGAAAGAACTGAAATAAGTATGATGTGAGCAATGGTAAAGAAAGAATCAAGGGAAATCTCCATTTTTTCCAACTTATTTTTATGTGATTTAAAAAGATAAAAACCAACATAGGTATCAAAATCAATATGTTTTCTAATCTTATCTGGATTGTAAATAAAAACAAGAAAACTGTCAGGAAAATTAATCTGGTCTGCTGGTTTTTGATCATAATTATAAAACTTATTAATGTTGCCAGCAGAAAGAATACGGAAGCAATTATCGTTTCTGCAGTTCCTGAATAAATAGCATGCAACGGCAGTATTGCTAGAAGAAAGGAGCTGATGATAGCTAATCTTGCATTTTTTGAAAGTAGATAGACTAAGATATACATAAGAATAACAGAAAGACTGCCAAAGAAAATGGATGTGTAGATAGCAACATAATTATTTACGCCAAACAGAAAAAAAGGTATTGTAAGCAAAGCTGGCCACCCAATCTGTTTTGGATATATGCCGGTAGCTATGGTGGATTTGAAATAAAATAAAAGATTTTTTGCTGCTCCAATGTAGAATGATTCATCTATAAAAAATCTATGATGGTGAGGTACCAGAAATAGCCTAATGAGCACTCCTATTAATAAAACGATAAGGATAATCAACCAGTATTTTTTACCAATTTTTTTAAATTTAGTTAAAATTATTGGAAAGGAAATATATAAAAAAATTAGAATAAGGGATAGATTGATGTAAGCTAGTAATGGCAGAATTCTTGTGTTAATATAGTAATCAATCATTTATCAAAAAATTTCTTTTTCCTTAGGATTTCAAATAGGATGATGCCAGCAACTATTAATCCAAGAACAAAAATTATAATGAATTTGCTTTCTGTGCATACGTTGCTTGTAAATAGTTTTTTGGAAATTTCATTTTCTATGAAGGCTGCAACTATTAAGAACAATATAGCTGCGATCAACAATATAATTGAATCTTTAAGGACAATTTTAAAATTCTTGCCACCAATTTTTTCTCTTACAAATGCATGGGATAAAACACCACCTGCAATCGCTGCTAATAAATAACCGCTTACTTCTGGAATCAAATGGAAAAACATGATTCCGAGATTACATAAGGTAAAAGTATATTGAGATAATAGTCCAATGCTAGGTAAATTTATTCTTATAGTATTGGCCAATGCAGATGCGAATATTGAGGCGTTAAGGGTTATTAAAAATAAAGCACCAGCACCATAGAAAAGAGAAAGTATAAATGAAATAGCCATAACATAAAAATTATTCTTAAAAATTCTGAACATCTCACTATTATCATTGCCTAATGGAGGGGGTGGGGGTAAACCTCGATTTTCTTCGACTGGTTCGCTTTGAATATTATAGAGCTGATTTTCTGAAAAGATGAGGTTAGGATTAATTAAGGATATTAAGAATAAGACCATGAATACTCCTATGAAGAAATAAATGAAAAAATCAATGATATGCTCATGCTTTATGAAAAAACTGAGTTTTTCCTTAACTTCTAATTTTTCTTCCCTGTCAAATAATTTATTTACTGTAGGTATGATAAGTGCAACTATGAAGAGTATGGTGGATATCCCGATAAAATTAGGCGTTTCCCTGAATAGGAAAAACGAAGTGAAAAAAGAGATGATTGTAAAGAATATACCTAAAAGAATAGAATAAAATGGCCTTTTTTCCGCCCATCTTTCCTTAAAAAGTTCTTCTACTACCATGATTTACCTCGTTAAAGGCCTGATCTACTTTCTGTGCAGGATAGGCCCTTAGCAATACATGCCTGATTTTATCCTGATTGTAACCTTGATTTAAAAAGTTAGTTATGTATCTCTTTAATTTTGCGATATCTTGGTCTGTCCTTTGATAATTGTTGAAGTTGAGCTTTTGAATTTTATTTTCTAACCTTTGTTTTTCCTTAAATTGTAAAAATAAAAATATTATCAATGAAGTGACAAGAATTATATTCAAGAATAAAGACAATATTAGAACTAAGTTTAATTCTTTATTAGGATTTTCAATTATATTTAGAGTTTCTTCATTTGTCTGCTTTTTTTCAGATTCTGTATCTGATGGCAGAGTATCCGAATCAGCTACTGCAGCATTAACAGAATCCTGGGACTCTTCTTCATCTAGTTTATCTTCTTCTATATCATCAACAATATTCTCAGGTGTTATGGTATCTTGTTGTAAGTTCTCTTGTATTGTATTATCTTGTGTTGTATTTAAGGTTTCATTGTTTTCTAATGTAGTAGTGGGGCATGCAGTACATACTCCACCACAATCAACATCTGTTTCATCTTGATTTTTAATGTTATCATTGCAGGTTCCTGTAGATGCATCTTCATTATTTTGTTGAGAATTATCATTATCAAATGACTCTGGTGCCGGTGGAGGCGGAGGAGGTTGTGCATTGGAGATAAGTATTAACATTAAAAATAGTATTGAGAAGGTAAATACTGTGATTAATTTTTTCATACTATTGCCTCTTTTATTTGATAATAATAAGAACTAATAACCTGCTTATTTAAACTTTTTCCTCAAACAAACCTATACTTTTACCAGCATCTAACCAACCGAAAGCGTAATTCAATGCTCCGAATGCTGAAGCTTTATCATCTTTTTCCTTAAAGAATTTAGCATCTTCAAAATATCTTTTTGCAGTATCCTCAAAATGCAGAGCTTTTGAATAATTTTTATCATCTTTAGAAATAATTATCTTTAGTTCTTTCAAAGCTTTCTCTGTAACTTTAAATTCTCTTTCAAGCCTTTCGTCAGTTAAAGTATCCATTCTAAGAAATAACAATCAATTATTTAATAAGCTTCCTCAATTCTTGCCCTTTCTCTAAGCCAATATCTACCATCTTAGAAACATCTTCTGCTGATAAAGGAAACTCTCCGCCTTTCTGCATAGCGCACAAAGTACCATCACTTAATGAAGCTACTGATAATCTTGCATCAGCTGCTTTCTCTTCATCAGAATTTGGATCAACAATAAACTTATCTCCAATTTTCAATACAGTAACGGAAAGCGGAGTATCTTTCAGATCTAAACCTTTACTTGTCTTTTTCTTGTAATCAATTTGATCATCTTTATATTCAGGAAACTTCATGTTCTTTAAAGCAGCTATGGAAGCCAAAGCAGACGCATCAAATAAATTCCCAGCATCATTTATAGTGCATATATCTATTATTATCATCCATATCTTTTCACCTTTCTTGATGCATAATTTTTTGAAATCCAAGGATTTACTTTCTCTAATACCCCTATCAACAATCCTTGCAAGCTCTACTGCTTGTATACTTGGAGGTCCTGGCTCAAACTCAGGGCTTGATAATGGCAGCAATTCCGCTCCAACCATGATAGAACCTTCATCAGGAGTATCAGGATAAGGCTCCATAACCTCTACCTTAACACCCACTATAATGTCTGTCTGCCCAATCTTAACTCTGGCAGAACCTTCTGCAGTCTTAGTAACATCAACGTCTAATGAAACTTTACGATATTCATCAAGCTTCCTGCCATCCAGCCTTGTATTAGCTTCAAATAATTTTATTACATGCTCTCTTAATTCGTTGCTCATTTTTTTGCCTCGTATTTACCTTTTAAGGCCTTTTTTTGAACTTCATATATCTCCCTGCAAACCTTTTTTCCCATCCCAAGAGCTTCCTTAAGCTGCTCTTTTGAGATTAAACCATCCATCTGCAACAAGGTTATCTTGTCCTGATTAGGCATCATAGCTATTGGAATGTCTGCAACAGGACCATCTTCATAAGATTCTTCCTTGTAATCCAGATCAACAACAAGCTTATCATCAACTCTTCCTACAGAAACAGCTGCAACTAAATCTTTCATAGCTAACCCAGCATCTGCCAAAGCCATTGATGCAGCGCATATTCCGGCGCATCTTGAGCCAGCTTCTGTTTCAGGAAGCTCAATGAAAACATCAACAACAGAATTAGGATATTCCTTTAAATCCAAAACAGGAATCAATGCTTTCTGAGTAACCATGGAAATCTCCTTGGAACGCCTTGAACTGCCAGGCCTTACTCTGTCTCCTGAACTCGAGAAAGGCATCATATTGTAGTTACAACGCAAAATTCCTGTAGATGGATCTTGTAAAAATTTAGGATGCAGATTTCTTGGACCGTAAACAGCCGCATAAGCTGCAGTGTTTCCAATCTTGAAATAAGCAGAACCATCTGCATTCGGAATTACTCCTGCTTTAGCCTCTATTTTCCTAGGTTCATCAAACTTTCTTCCGTCTGGCCTTTCTTTGTAAGTCATTTTTAGTCCATTAATTTTTATTCATTATTTTCCATTGATTTCAATTATTATTAATCATTGTTTTTAATCAAATTATTTTTATTTATTTTATTATTTTAATTATTGTATTTTTTATTATTGAACTTTTGGTTTGTTCTTATCCAAAAACTCCTTAACTCTTTCTGTCAAACCAGATAAGTGACTTTCTTCTTCAATTTTTCTTATAGCATTAACAGCTAACAACTCACCTTCAGGTGTTCCATTGATCCATACCAGACCATTTTGTCCTACAGTTATGTTGCATTTTGTAGCGTCTTTTATCATTGAAACCATGCTTCCCTGCTTTCCCACTATTCTAGGAACTTTATTGCTTTCCACATCAATTATCCTTCCGCCTTTTAATTTTCTTAAGCCCATGCCTTTCATTGTCACATCAACAAGCATCTGGCTGGTAACATTAACTATCTTACAAGAAACAATATCATTGATATCAAAAAACTTAGTTAAATCCGCTCCGCGGGCAATAAATTGAGATGTAGCCTCCTTCATAGAAAGCATCGCTGAATATGGGCTGTTAGTTTCCAAGCGCCAACCACTCATCGCAACATCAATGACCTTGCATATAACAGTATCATATTTTTTAGGAATGTATCTTCCAGATAAAGGAATTAGTTTTATAGTTCTTCCGTCTAGCTGAACCAATCCTAATCTTGCACCAATTATGTTTTCCCCTTCTCTGTAAGTTCCTACACCAGGGAAACTGTCCATCCCTACTGCCAGTACTTCTCCTGGAACTACAACGTCTTTGTCTTTAACATTAATTTTGCTCATGTTTAAAAATCACCCTATGATTTTTGACATCCTGAAAATCTTTGATTTTCATGATTTTGTTTTCAAAACGTTTGCCTCTGCTTCTCCATGACAGACTTCATTTATCTTTTCGTAAAATTCACTTTCTAAACCACCAGGCATCTCCAGAACAGCGACATAATATCCGTTGTTCTGCCATTCTTCTTTTAGAATGGTCCCGTATCTTTTTACGGTTGCATAAGCTTTTGCGGCATACTCAGGCCCTATCTTCACTTGTAATTCCTTGACTTCAAACCTTATCGGAATTATGGGCTTTAACTTTTTCAATGCATCTTGTACCTGCTCTTGCACCGAAGTGAACTCATCAACATGAAATTTTGCCTCTTCCAATGCATTCTCAATCCTGTTTACCGGATGAGGAGCATGAGTCTTAGGATCGACACCGTTTCTGTGGATTATGTTTATTATTTGTTTTCTTTTATTTTCTTTTAAATTATTCCTATACTCAGCAGTTAGCTGTATGTCCCCTTTTTTTATTATCTGTTTTGCGATCTCTTCAGGTTCTGTTGTTTCAAAAATCTGCTTCATTGCTGTTTCAGAAGCTTCCAACCCTTTTTTCGCGTCTGAAAAAATTTTCATTGCAGCAAGGACATCTTTCATATCCACTTGCTTGTTTTCCCTTACTGCTATTGCATTGTTGCAGTCAACTAAGACTTCAAAATTTTGGCCGTGTGTCTTTAGTTTTGCTATGACTGCATCATCTACAGTTACCATTTTTTTACTTCTTCTTACTTTCTGCGGCAGTTTTCTCTATTTTTTCCTTAGTGAACTTTTTGAACTTTTTTTCATCAGTTTTAATATAAGCTGCATCTATCCTCTCAACCTTGAAATTTTCTCCAAGAACTTTCTTTAAAGCTTTTAGAGCTAATTTTAAACCGTCTTCTATCGTCAATTCTTCCTTGTATTCTTTATGCAAAATTTCCTCTATCTCTACTTCGCCTTCTCCGATTGCTGTTGCTTTGTATTGGAAAAATATTCCTGTCGGATCTGTTTCATAAAGCCTTGGTGTATGGTCATCAATGCCTGCAACTAAAACTGAAACTCCGAAAGGCCTTAAGCCCCCACTTTGTGTGCATACTTGCTTTAAATCACAAATATCCTTAACTACACTTAGCGTGTCAATTGGACTGTCATATGTAATCCTGTGCTGCTGAGCTTTTAGTTGTGCTCTTTCTACTAAGACTCTAGCATCCGATAAAATTCCAGAAGCAGTAGCTCCAATATGCTCATCTATCTGCCATATCTTTTCTACACTTTCAGGTACAACTAAACTATCAATTACCCTTTTATCTGTAACAAATAAAATTCCATCAGAACAAACCATTGCTATAGCTGTTGATCCCTGCCTTACTGTCTTTTTTGCATATTCTACCTGCAGCAATCTTCCGTCAGGGCTGAACATAGTTATTGCCCTGTCATAACCCATCATTTGATGCATCGGTTGCATATTTTCTGCTTTTGCCATTTTTCTCACCCTATTGTGCAGGACTCAAATATCTTTGCTGAGC
>CAYXZV010000035.1:0-8587 GCA_964469645.1 uncultured Methanosarcinales archaeon
TGGTAGATGTTGCTTTTAGCAAAATTTGAACGCACATATTAAAATAATTTATTTAAAAACCACTTTCTTGTAATATGATGCCAGCAACATAGGTGATAAAATTATTAAATAAACTATGCTTTTTACCAGCAACATGAACAAAGCCTGGGGTTTGTAACTTAATGTTTTGCTTCATGTCGAGTGGTGTAAAGTTAATTTTGTAATAAGCCTTCTCAGGATGATAAGCTGACGTCGCACCGCTTGCTTCCCGTGTTGCAATTGGACCTCCATGCAGTGAAGAAAGAGATGGGTAAGGGAGTTGGCTGATAGCAGATTCATCAATGGAAAGAGCATGCAAATGAATTGCGTCATGCTGCCCTGTACTGGGAATAAACGTTGCAGCACTATCAAGGGTAAACTTATTTAAATACTCCTCGGGAATAAAAGCGATAACACTTTGTGTATCTGAGTTAATGATATTTATTAACTTATCTTTGTTGTTGATCCACTGATCAAGAGAAAGGTTTGCCATGTTCCTAACATTACCTTTGATAGGAGCAATGATGGTAAGTTTTGATTGTAAACGATACAATCCCTCCAGTTCGGTTTCCAAAGAGAGTAATTTTTGTTCTAATAAAAGAATATCGTTTACACTAATATTGTTTTGACGTTTTAGTTGCGTTTGCAGTAATTCTTTTTTGATTGATGCAATTTTGATTTGTTGAAGGAGTTCACGGGATTCTAGTTCCAGGAGAATGTCCCCTTTGTTTACTTCCGTATTCTTGTGTGCAAGAATAGCTTTCACTTTGGCAGGATAGGGGGAATAGAGAGTAATGTTGTTATGTAAAGTATAGACAGCGGGAAGTTTAAGAGATGATTTCCACGGAACAAAAACAAGCGACCCCAGCAAAACTAGTATAATCAAGGAACGAATTGTTTGAATATTTATTTTCAAGCGGTGTTTCATCTTATACCATTGAAACATTTCCCGGAAAATGGGAAGCGCGATGAACCAACCAATTGCTATGGTAAACAAGATAATCCCCAATACCTTGAAGGTAAAAAAATAGATCACCAAGGCAATTCCTAAAAACAAAAGAAAACGATAAATCCAGGTAAACCAAGCATAAATAATAAAGATCCATTGCTTGGAGGAAGTTAAAAGTTCCGGTGGGGCGTTATGCATGCCAAAAAGTAATTCACGGAGCTTCCAGCGCGCAAGTTCAAAGGAGCGTGGTTGAAGGTTATCGGCTTTGAGCCAGTCCGACAAAATGTAATAACCGTCAAAACGCATAAAGGGGGTTAAGTTAACACTGAGGGATGTAATCCAACTCGTGGTCGCGATAAAAAAAGCTATGCTTTTGAAAGTTCCATCCGGCATCACACTCCAAACAAACGTTGCTATTAATGCCAGGTGCAATTCGGTGACAATGCCTGCAAAGTTAATTAGCAAACGTTCATGGTGGTTCCTCAGTTTCCACGCATCGGTGGTATCAGTATACAAAATAGGAATACAAACAAGAAATGCAATTCCCATGGAGGAAACACTACATCCGTAATATTTGGCAACATACGCATGACCTAGCTCGTGCAGGGATTTAACAACGATAATGGCAAGGCCATATAAAAATAACCCTTGCCAGGAAAAAAAATACATAAAGGTTTGCCAAAAAGATTCCCATTGCTGGGTTAGGGCGTAAATACCAAAAGCTCCTAAAATATAAATGCTGTAGCGTAGAAGTTTGGAAGCAAATATTGTAACATAGGGAAGGGTACGGTGAAGCCATTGATCGGGGCGAACAAGAGGAAGGCGAAAAAACAAGTAACTGTAAATAAGTTGAAGCAACCAATTTTTTTTGATTTTATTTTTTTGCAAGACTAGCTGGTTGATACCCTGATGGGATGACTGAATGATTAAGTTGTTATTAATGAGAAAGTTTTTAAAGCGTTGAAATTCTTCCGTACTAATTTCCAACCCCTTTTTTTTAAGAACTTCAAAGAAGCTTTCCTCTTGCTTTCCCCCTTGCCAATATCGTATTAATCGGAATGAAGTTAGCCCAACGGCAAAATATTTATTTCGCAGAGCATCGTAAATAAGCCAGGATGGAGACCCATCTTCCCTAGCATTTCCCCTGATTACTTCCAAATTCTCTCTTAGGTAAGGAAGAATCATACACCTACCAACTGTCTTAGTACAAGAAGGGGTTTGCGAAATAGGTAATAAAACAGACTTACTCGTGATCCATATATTTTGGAAGTTCCTTGCAATCCTATTCGCGGTGAATCAAATCCTGAATCAAGGCTGGCATGCAACTTATAGGCCAGTATTCCCTCGGGAGACAGTTCCGGCTCAAAACTGCTACGAATAATTTTTCCCCTTAGGGGTGCTAAAGGATTAATGTCCAGAAACATCTTAACCAAAGAATTATTTTCTATGACAACAGCATCCTTAACAGGTAACCATACCAAGAATTCTATTTGATTGGGATCTGCAATGGTAATGATGCGTTCTCCCACGGCAACTGGCCTTCCTTTCCAATCTTCTAGATCATTCACTATGGCTACACCGGTTGAGAGAGCATGAATACGCGATGTTTCCAATCGCTCTTGTGCGTAATTGAGTTCGACTTCTCGTAACTCAACGTGTGCCATCAGTTCTGCCAAGCGTGATTTTTCCTTGGGGTCTGTAAAGGAAGCTTGACGGCTGCGTAGCAACTCTGTTTCCGCTACATTTAAAGTGCGCTCCGCTAAATTGACTTGATTGATTAGTTCGCTGTCCTCTAAAAGAACTAATAGATCATTCTTGTTGACGGAATCATTGTTCCGCACAACAATCTCCTTAATGACCGCGTCATAAGGCGAGGTAATTATTATGGGATCTTTGGGTATTACTTCAACGGGTGAAGTGGTGGTCATCGTTATGCGGAGAAAAAGACACCCAACAATAATCAAAAGGGCAAACCACTTAATTTTTCCTCCCCAAAAAAAATTTCGCAGCGAAAAAACAAAAGAGTGAGAGCGAAAACTGTTGAATGCATGGCCATACGTGCCGGACACATGACGGAGAAGCTCCATTTCATTTTCAGTAAAGGCTTGGTCTCGGCATAAAATTAATAAACCTTCTTGTCCGTATTGAACAGAATAGAGAGGAAGAACCAGTATCAGGGAAGGCATGTTTTGCGGTTGAACTAAATTTTGATCGCGGGCAAAATCCTGTAAGTTAAGTGACAGTACCTCATTGTTAGGCAAGAATTTTTTATGATTGATAACCTTTTCCATAAAGGTCACCACCGGAGCCGTCCTGTCCACTGCGGGCAAATCAGACAGGCTTTGCACCGTAAATTTTTTTGAGGATCGCTGTTGAAGAAGAAAGGCATAACTGTAATCCACCACATCTCTTGTATGATTGACAAGTGTGAATTGAAACTCATCTACAGTGCGGGCCTCCCGAACTTTTTTTTCAAGGCCAAGAAGTCTGGATATTTTTATGTCGGTATTTTCTATCAAAACAAAACGGTACCACTCATACCAGGGAGCAAATCATCATAGCGTTGATTAAATACCGCCCTCAACTCAATGGTTTGACTGGCCGCATCGACGGTTGCCCCTATGGCTTTAATGGTTGCTTCCACCTGTCCCCCCGTTTCATCAATAATGATTTTAACCTGATGATCTAACTCTAACCACTGCAACCAATGACTCGGCACCACAATCATGGCTTCCAGAATAGCGTCTCCAACAATATCCATGAGGGGCTGCTGCTGTTGAATGCTGGCGTGCTCATCAACATAGATGTCTATGATTCGTCCATCAAAGGGCGCATGAATGGTGCAGCGCTCAAGATTTAAATCGGTAATCGATAATTCCGCACGTGCTTTTTCTACCGCTACTTTCGAGAGTTCCACCTCAAGATTACCAATAGATTTCATGGTCAACAACTGCCTGTTATTTTTAAGTGTTAATTGAGCGCTTTCAAAATTTGCAGCCATGACATCGCGTTGCGCCTCATATAGATCGCAATTAAAGATGATTAATTTGTCTCCCTTTTGAAAAGATTCGCTTTTAAGAAAGGAAATGGTTTGAATGCGGGCAGCAATTTCACTTGAGATCGCAACTTTCTCCGTGGCAATGACAAGAGCCCGGGATTCCAAATTCTCTTTCGCCTGGACCGATGTCCACGCTAGCATCAGGAAGAGCAAACACATCTGTTGAACAATATGACAAAATCCCAAAGAATATTTTTTCTTATTGTGTATCATGGATTGCCTATGGGATTGACGATCCAGGTGTTGTTGGGGGATACCTGATTTAAGGCATACATACCTGTTACATCCCCGTGTTGATCAAAGTTCAAGGATCCCGATGCTCCCTCGTAGTCAATATCCATTCCAGCCAAAAGCATTTGTACAGCCAAGTCCCAGTCCCCTGGATATATTTTGTACCCTGGAGGGTTTGCCACCGATCGCAGGCTGTCGCTTAAACTAATTTCTGTCTCTGGGGCTGTCTTTTCATCAAGCAGCACGCTGCGGTGCTGGAGGGCAAGAGCTACTAGCATCGTGGTATCAAAGCTTGTTGCCGCATAGGGAGAGTAGGGATTTAAGCCTGCAAGTTGCATCATAAATGCATAACTCTCATACTCAGGTGAATTTTGGGAAGTCACTTGTGTCATTATGGTAATTTCCTCATGCATGTTATAGGGAATTACTAAAGCAGTGGCAACTGTGCCAATAAAGTTTTTTATTTCATCAGTGAACATGCTGTCTGTGCCGTAGAGATGCGAAAATATTTTTGCCTCACCTATTTCCTGCTGCTTTGCGTGCACGGTAAGGAGAAAGCGCTGAAACAGTTCCACTGTCTCTGTATTACCGTGCGCAATCAGCACCAAGGCGGGTTGGTTGGCAATCGCGGCGGTATCAATGAAAGCGTCAATAAGCACTTGGTCTATAAAAGTCTCCGCAGATAAGCGTTGTTTGTAAAGCACTTTTCCTCCTTGATCAGTAAATTCTTGTAAAAATATTTGCGATAAGGTTTGATTATACGGATCCGTCTCATAGAGAACTAAAACCTCTCTCACCTCTTTTGAAAGAAGATACTTGATAAGAGTGTGGATTTGTTGGGCATCCGAGGGCACGGTGCGAAAGACCAAGTCCTTATCGTTTAGAAAAGAAATCTCCGGTGCGCTGGCAGAGGGGGAAATTAATAAGACATCTTTTGGAACAGTGACAAGCTTTGCTACTCTTTCTGCAGCTAAAGAACAGGTCGGTCCAATGACAGCTTCAGGGGAAAATTTTTTTATGAGAAGCGCTGCAACGGCAAGTGATCGTTCGGGGTGGCACATGGTATCAGCAGATTGGATTTCCAGTAACCCTTCCCCCACGATGCCAATTCCGTCCTTGTTAATGTGATCAACTACCACTTGTTGCGCCTCCGCCATGATTTGGGAAACTTTACTGAGATGTCCAGACTGCGCACTCAGTGATCCCACAGTTACCTCCGCAAGTGTTGCTAAAGACAGTCCTCCTATGAGAATGATGTTGGTCAGAAAAAGAACCATAAAATTAAATCTTTTATTCCGCATTTTTTTCTCCCCACGCATTAAAGTTGTTTTTAATTGTTTTGGCAAGGTCTGTTAGGTTAATCGTATGCACATCTTGCGGGACAAGGTCAAGACCCACAGAAGCGTACATCCGGCCAATGCTATGCTGCAGATTTGCATAGGCCTTGTCCTTTCGCATCATGGCAAGCAAGGTATTGGCTTCCTCCCGGATGATTTCCAGTTCACCGAATTTTTCAAATGTCCTGCCCGCGCGGTACTGATCGCGGATTCGCATATTCACTTCGTAATAGTTTTCCAGGGTTGTGAAGGCATCTAGTGATTGGGCATAATGAATGTTGGCAAGATGTACCTGGGATAGGATGGTCATGGCGAGGGCAAGGCGCTGCTTGGCCACTATGTTCTCTCTTGCCAGGCTAGCCTTTTTTATTGAGGAAGCCGAGAAAACATCAAGAAGATTGGCGCCAATGCGGGCGCCATACTCGACATTATTGCTATTTAATAAGTACTGGTTATTGCTGTAGGTCCAGGTGGTATTGAATTGCAGTCCAGGAATCAGCGCCAGCATGGACCCCTTGGTGTCCTCCACGGAGATGCGTTGCTGGTATAAATTTTCCCGCATCTCGGGGCGGTACGTAAGAGCGTTCTTTTCCATCACAATCAGATTCATTTTTGTTGGACGAAGCGGGGTATCGGTTGCCACTAGGTTGTATTCCTCCTTAGGCAACAACCCCATGAGTTTACCCAGCTGGACGGGAGCATTGAGGAGTTCATCTCTTTGGTTTTGAAGACGAAACTGAATATCAAGGAGTTCGCGTTGATACTTGAGCGCCTCAAGAGGGGATTCAAGAAGCAGTGATTCAATATGGGCGGAATTCTGAAGGGCAACATCGATGCGTTCCAAAACAGGGATCATATCATTAAGAATCTGGTTGGCCGACACGGCGTTCCAATAGGCGATGATCACATCACGGGTGATATTGTGGATGGCCTTGCGCTCCAACTCCTTGGCAATCAAATAACGGTCGGCGTTCTGGCCGGCCCGGATATAGGAGAGACCGAAATCAAGGGCGTTCCAGGTAAAGCCCAGATCGGCATTCGAGGCTTTTTTCTCCGTCGAAGTGGTGTAGGTCGGACTGTCGCCAACCGCCTCCGCCTCCCCGCCTGTAACCGTCACGCTGGTGGAGGAAGAATACTTGTCTGTCTGTTCATATCCCGCGTTAGCCGCCAGTTTAGGCAGCATGCCAAAGCGAACCAAGTCCACCTGCCGGTTGGCAAGCGCCGCTTCCATGATCTTTACCCTAAGGTCGCGGTTGTTTTTGATCGCCAAGGCGATTGCCGTGTACAGATCAATCTCGCGGGTGGTAAAGGCAGACGGATTGGCAATCTGCTCAATGGCATCCGAAACCTCCTCCCGCACTTCCAAGGATTTCAAGGGATTGGGAAGGCGCGTACATGAAGCCGCTACTAGAAGCACAATAAGAAGTACCAGGAAAATTTTATTCATAAAAAAAAAGAACTAATATAAAATTGCTAATTAAACTACTGTTATTGAGAAGGAATATCGTATAAAATTTATTAATATGCTGCACAATTCCCTTTTTATTCAGGCCCTTGAACCACGCATCATGCTGGACGGGGCAGGAGCGGCAACTTTGTATTCGGTGATGGATGACGTTGGAGAAACACCAGGCTCGGATGACACGGTTTCTTTAAACAACAAAACGATTCAATACGATAGCGACACAACCCTTCCCTTTGCGGATGTGAAAATAACCACAGCAAAGGAAATCGTCTTCATTGATGCACAAGTTTCCGACTACCAAAGCATCATCAACACGTTGGACAGCAGCGTTACAACGCACATTATTCAGGCCCATGAAAATGGATGGGCCCAAATGGCAGAGATACTCGCGGGAGAGAAAAATATTGACGCCGTCCATGTCATCGGTCACGGTAATGCCGGGCAGATTGTCCTGGGTGATTCCCTGCTGAACACCAGCACCATCAACCAGTACGCTTCGGCACTCTCCACCATCGGGGACAGCTTGAGCGCGAACGCCGACTTGTTGTTTTACGGCTGTAACATTGCCAGCACACCCGGCGGCGAAGTGCTCATCAAGGACATCGCGGCCCTGACCAAGGCCGATGTTGCCGCCTCCACCGATGTTACCGGTCATGAATCAAAGGGAGGGGACTGGGATCTTGAGCACCAAGCAGGCTCCATTGAGACATCCAGTCTGTCACTACCAAATTACCAGGATATACTATTAACTATTGACGGGAATAAACTTTATATGGAAGCCGGAACATCCATCACTGTATCTGCCGGTGATTCAGCAACCCTTAGTGGTTCATATGATAGCCACGGCGAACATGACGGGCCATTGCTAGCAGATGACAGTGGTGCTGCCAACTTGGTGGTATCAAAGTTCGAATTTACGCATGTAAACGGCAATGGACTGAATTCAAATAATAACGACCCAGGGGATACTTATACCTCAAATGGCCTGGCTATAACTATTAATGCTGATGGATCCTATACTGCAGATGCAAGTGATGTCACAGTAGCAAAGACATTCCAAATAACTTATTGGGCATCGGATGATGACAACACCAACGTACGATCGGGTTGGGGGGAAGGACTTGTAATAGACACTATACTTGTTGCTCCCGTGGGTGTTAATGACACAGGAATTGTTAATGAGGATGGAACTTTAACTGTGGCCAATGGAGCTAGTGCAAATTCTATTACAACTGCAGCAGCTTCTCACGATAGTTCACCTTTTGATATTAGTGGTCAAGAAATATATGCAAGCGCAGTACAATTTAGCAATGATGGAACCAAGATGTTTGTTACAGGTACTCAGGGTGATGATGTTAATGAATATACATTAAGTACAGCCTTTGATGTTTCCACCGCCTCTTTTGTTGATAGTTTTGATTACAGTTCTCAAGAGACCAATGCAAGGGCATTAGCCTTTAACAATGATGGAACTAAGATGTTTGTTATGGGTACTGGGAGTGATGATGTTAATGAATATACATTAAGTA
>CAYXZV010000036.1:0-8137 GCA_964469645.1 uncultured Methanosarcinales archaeon
TACTAGAGAAGAATTCTTAAAACATCTGTAGGTGGACTTGCGAATTGTGTATAACATCGCGGTCGCTGTTATGTGGTGAGCCTGCAAGGCGAACGACCGAAGGGACAGTTGAGTTTCGGGCAACTATCTTTTTTGGCAGAGATAAAATCGTCGCCAAGAATTATTAGAATTAAACTTTCCTCCTTTGCGAGAACCAAAAACATTCAAGATTTTGAATTTATGATTTTTCAGGCTCTTTTCAATTGCTTGTGGAGAATAAATTAATTCTTCATAATATTCTTTGAATTGTGATAGTTTGTTTCCCTGTTTGACAAAACCATCCCATTCTTCAATCCATTTGTTTCCATTTTTACGATGTCTAAATATTACATCAATTTTTCCATTTGGAATTTTGTATTTTTCATGTTCTTGATTGAGATTTGATTCTTTGATTTCTTTTTTATGATTTGGAAGATCAATCAACAAAATTCCAGTATCATTAAGATTTTCCTGACATCGTTTTATGGTTTTGTCAATTAATGAATGGTTGGGAAGCAAAGCCAATCCTGAATTAAGAATTAAAATTGCATCATATTTTTTCTTAGTATTAAACTTAGTCATGTCTTGCTGGTAAAGTTTAATGGTTTTGCTTCTCTTTCTTGCGACATCAAGCATTTCTTTACTGATGTCCAATCCCTCAATCTTAAAACCATTCTTCTTTAAGGGAAACAAATACAATCCACTTCCACAAGCAAGTTCTAAAACAGTCTTCATATTGAATTTCTGTAATTGTTGGGAAACAAATTTTGCATTTTTTTCATATTCATCTTTACCAAGAATTACATCATACCATTCTGCTGAGCCTGAAAAATCCCACGAATCTGCCATAATAGTTTTAGGTTCTTGCAACTATATAAATTCTTGCCCGAAACTCAATTGCACATAACGGTGGAATTCCTGTTAGTTTCGTTTTCCGCTACGAAGTCCGGAAAACCTGCGTCCGCAGAGTTGAGAAAAATCAGTTTGAAAGGCGAAGCCTAACTAAGTAAATAATCTAGAGGAATGGGTGCTAATTTTAGTTAATTTTAAATAATACTTTATCAGTTGTTGGTATATGGTGTTAAAAAAGAGGTTGTTAAGTCTAATATTTTTATTTTCGGTTTTATTAGCTTTTAAAACCTATGCTGCTTGTGGAGCTACAAGTTGTGTGAATCCTGTTAATTTTGAAGAGAAAACAACATGTGTTCCAGATGGTGTTGAAAGATATTATTTTTCTTTTGACTTAGATTCAAAACAAAAAGTTGATATTAGCATATCAAGCCAACCAGAATATGCACTAAGTTTAGCTCTGGGAAAAGAATCTGAATGTTCGCAATTAAGTGGCAATTGGGCTAAATGGGGAGCTTGGGACGGAACATTAGATGCTGGTAAATGGGTAGTGATGATTGAACCAAGCGCATTAGTTGAAAGTCTTTCAGATGTTGAAAGTTTTACTTTAACAGTTGATAGGTCTGAAACAGGACAGCCTCCTCAAGAAGAAACATCGACCTATTGTGGAGATGGTAATTGTGATCCAGATGAAAGTTGTTCTTCTTGCTCAAGTGATTGTGGGAGCTGTCAAGTAACTGAACCAACACCTTATTGCGGAGATGGCACTTGTGATTCTGGTGAGAGTTGTTCTTCTTGCTCAAGTGATTGTGGGAGCTGTCAAGTAACTGAACCGGCAGAGAAAAAACCAAATGGGGGGTCTTGCCATGCTGACGACCAGTGTTTATCTGATAATTGTAATTATATAAAAAATAACATTGAGGATAGTATCTGTACCAATAAATGGGCTTATGGTTCTTGTAGAACTACAAGTGATTGTGAGAGTGCAGATTTAATGGTTTGCGATGATTTTACATGTGTGCTGAGAGATGGTCGTGGCTGCCGCAGAGATGCAGGTTGTTTGTCGGGAAATTGTATGAATGATGTTTGCTGTTCAGCTGGTAAAACTTGTTGTGCACGAGTTGGTGATTGTGGAGCTGGTTATGTTTGTGATTATTCATTATTTTATTGTGTTGATGAAGATACACCTTCTTCAACAATAGTGAAATCATCTCCTGCCACTAAAAAATCAAAAGGGGAAAAATGCTACTCGAATTCCGAGTGTGAATCTAACTGGTGTGATTATTATGGATTTGAGGACTTATGCAGGCAGGGGGATTGCGGTAATGCTAATGAAGATGGTTATTTTGGCTATTGCTGTTCTCAAGGAGAGAAATGCTGCAGCAAAGATGTTTTTTGCGGCAGTATTTTTGGAGAGGATTATGAATGTGGAAGTAACTATTATTGTGTTAAAAGAACAATAAGTGAAACAGAAAAAACTACAAAAGAAGAGAAAGAGAACCGCTTACAAGAAAAAGACAAGAAAATTATTGGAGAAACATGCACTTCTGATTCAAATTGTAAATCAAACAATTGTGATATGACATTAAACATTTGTTGTGGTGAATACGGAACTTGTTGTAAGGATGATTCTTCTTGCTCCAACGGAGAAGAATGTCATAAAAATGTGCATACTTGTGTAAAGAAAAAAGAAGCAGTTAATGAAAATTTCTTGACAAAAAAAATGCAAAGGAGAAATTTTGCTCCATTAACAAATTCCGATCTTGGTTTGGAAGCTGATTTCTATGTTAAAACGAATTATAAAGCAAGTACAGCTATTGTAGATGAAAAAGTGACAGCATATCTTGTTATAACAAATAAAGGCAGTGAAAATATCTTTGTTAAAGGAACTATTAACCAGCTAGACAGTAATGTTCAAAATGGAAAATTTGATTTTTCTAGATGGGAACCTGATGATGGGTTAACTTTAGAAAAAGTTCCTCTTATTGGGTGGGTGTTGGTAACAGTCCCACTAAAAGTCAATAAGCTTCTTTGGGTAGCTGTACAAGAATTATGGGCTGCTGATGACAGAGGATTTGTATTATTACATCCTAATGAAGGACTTACATTATCATACGAGGTTGAACTCTTGCAAGCAGGTTTAGAGTATCCTTTTTCAGCAGAATTATTCTATTACTCAGAGCCAATTTATAATCCTGCTGAACGTTGGCAGTTGAATGAAGAAAGTGACACATACTCTGTTACAGAAAAAGGATTGAAGTCAAAAATAAAGTCAAAGAAGTTTAGTAAGAAAATTAAAGCTATTGAAGAAAACAATTGGTTATGGGGATGGATATGAAAAATTATATTTTAGTAATTTGTATGTTCTTGCTTATTACTGGGTGTGGTGAAAGTAGTGTTGAAAATCAAAACATAGTAGAAAAAGATGGTCTTATTTGTGAAAACATGGGGTTATGGTGGATTGAAGAATTTTCAGATAAGTATAAGGTGGGAGTAAAAGATGCAATAGAATGTAAGACCGATATTGCTTCTGCCATTATAATGCAATTAGAAACATGTAATAAATGCGGGTATGGGGTTGTTGGAGCAGAGGATCTTGCAGAGGTTATTTTACATAATCAATATGGTGTTTTGAAAAATAAAAATGTAAAAATTCAAGATAAAGTTTCTTCAGGTGGGGCTTGGTTGTATGCTATTTCATCTAAGGGTAAAACTTATGGAACTTATGGGGATCTCCGTAACCAACTTTATCTTATAGTTATTGAGTCTGAAGATACAAAAGTAATAGCTGAACAATGGGATGTACTCAGACAGGATACTTACATTGGTGACGACCTTTTAGGTCCTGTAAATTAACACCCATTCCTTTTTTGTTAGGATTTTTCTCAATTGAAACTAACGGTGTTATGTTCTTTTTTGCGACCGTAAAATCTCGAAGAGATTAATTAGGGAGTAAAAAACGAAAATCCATAAAAATGAATTTAAGTTTATATAAATGAGTTTTTAGGATTTTCGAGTATGACCCAAACTGAAACCTTAAAGTGAGAAAATCCAATAAGAAAATATTTTCTATTTTTTATTTTTAAATAATATAACAATAAAATGAATTAAACTTTCAAATAAATATGCAACTAGTGCAACAATCAGTGATTCTATTACTATTAATAGTTGATCTAAAACCTTTTCAATGAAAGTTGGCTTTGTTACTTCTACTCCATCAACAGAAATAGGCCCAAACATAGGTTGAAAAAAAAAGAAACTAAATATTAATACCAACACTGGAACAATCAATTTCCAGATGTTAGGTTTTAATGCTTTCTTAATAAATGGGATATACTTATTCTTTTTAGAAATGGTCAACGTTGATTGTATTGCTTCAGAAACCTCAGAAGGATTATATCCTTTTTTTACTAAATACTCATTCAATTGCTGTGGTGTATATCCTTTTACTTCTTCAGATTTAATCCATTTAATTAGTTCTTCATTGACCATTATATTATTTAATACATTTTAATATATAAATTTATCCAAAAAAATATCTGGATTTACTTCATCTATAAAGGATTTTCTCACCTAATACAATTAGTTTCAGTTTGTGTCATATTGAACATAACATCAGGATTAAAAGAAGTTGGATTTTTCCTCGAAATTTTAGGCAACCCTAAAATTTCAGAGCTGAAAAATTCAATTTGGGAAATAATCGGGAAATCGCTTGGCGATTTAGACGAAGCCGACCGATTTTTCCTTTTAATCCTTGTTAAGTTCTTTTTCCATACGAAGTGTGGGAAAACTTCGTCCGAAGAGTTTTTTTACCGCCGTAAATCTGACTGGTGCCGTAGTTTTTGCCAACTAATAGTTTCTGCGTAGCAGAGTAAATGTCCGCAGGACTGGGGGAGTTCCGTTCCTTCAATTGAAGCAAAGCTAACTAGGGGGGACAAGGATAAAAGAAACAGATTATGTAGGAGTATTTGTTAGACAACAGTTTAAAATACTAAGTTTTATAAATTAAAGATACTTTCTTACTACAGGCTAAAAGCCAAGTATGATTTATAAATTTAAGAATGAAAAAATTAACTATAGATTTAATGGAACAAATTGCCAAAAATAATAATGGCCACTGTGTATCCACAAAATATATTGATTGTAATACCTCTCTTAAATGGAAATGTAGTAAAGGTCACACTTGGGAAATGCTTCCAACCAAAGTTAAGAATTCTAATTTATGGTGCCCTTATTGTGGTGGCTTTGCAAAACCAACAATAAAAGATATGCAGAAGTTAGCATTGTCAAAAGGTGGGAAATGTCTATCTAATAAATATGTTAATAATCGGACTGAACTTAAATGGAAATGCAAATATGATCATGTTTGGGAAAGTGCACCAACAAACATTTCTAGTGGCAGTTGGTGTCCTTATTGTGTTGGTAAAGGGAAAACAATAGAGGATATGAAAAAAGTAGCTAAATGTAGAAACGGTCAATGCTTATCAACGAAATATCAAACTCGACACATTAAATTAAAATGGAAATGTAAATTTAATCACATATGGGAGGCTACTTACTCATCAATTCATACTGGGGCTTGGTGTCCTTATTGCGGAGGAAATGCAAAAGGAACTATAGATGAATTAAAAGATATCGCAAAGAAAAAGGGAGGAAAATGTTTATCAAAGGAATATAAAACAGCCCATACCAAATTAAAATTTAAATGCAAAAAAGGCCATATATTCGAAGCTTCACCAGATAATGTTAAACATGGAATGTGGTGTAGATATTGTGCTGGGAGAGGGAAGACAATTAAAGATTTCCAAAGGTTTGCAGGAAAAAAAGATGGGATTTGTTTATCAAAAGCCTACAAAGGACCGAAAATTAAATTACGATATAGGTGTAAATATGATCACATCTGGGAAGCTCTCCCATTTAATATTATAAAGGGGCATTGGTGCGCAATATGTGCTGGTCAAGAGAAGCATACATTAGAGTTTATGGAAGAGGTTGCTAAATCTAAAGGTGGTCATTGTATATCAAAGGAATATATCAATTCTGCATCTAATTTAAAATGGAAATGTAAATATAATCATATCTGGGAAGCATGTTATAATAGTATAAGATTTGGTTCTTGGTGTCCAATATGTATGTCTGGTGTTAGAGAAAGAATCTGTAGATTATATTTTGAACGATTGTTTAAAAAGAAATTTCGAAAGTGCTATCCTGACTGGCTGGTCGGACCTAAAGGATCAAAACTCGAATTGGACGGCTATAATGAAAAACTTGGAATAGCCTTTGAGCACCAAGGAGTTCAACATTACAAAGATACTCCTTTTTTTGGATTAAATAATTTAAAGTATAGAAAAAAAATTGACATAATTAAGAAAAGATTATGTAAAAATAAAAAGGTTAAATTGATTATAATCCCATATAGAATAGACAAAAATAATCTTCAGTCTTATATAGTCAGTCAATGTAACAAAAAGAAAATAAAATTACCCAAATATATCAAAAATATACCTATTGAAGATCTGGATATCTATCCTACAAATATGTTGGAAGAATTAAAAGAAATTGCTATAAAAAAAGGAGGATTATGTTTATCTAAAAATTATATTGATGCAAGATCAAAATTATCATTCAAATGTAATAAAGGTCATGAGTGGAGTGCCATTCCTGATTCCATCAAAAGAGGTTCATGGTGCCCCTATTGTTCCAATAGAATGCCATTGACATTACATGAAGTGCAAAAATTAGCAAAAAAAAGGAAAGGTAAATGTTTATCAAAGGAGTATGTGAATGCCCAAGAAAAATTAACGTGGCAATGTAAAAATAAGCATATTTGGCAAGCTACATGGAATAATATAAAAAAAGGTAGTTGGTGCTTAGAATGTCAGGGGAAAACAAGATATTCTATTAAGTATATTAAACAGGTCGCAAAATCTAATCAGTGTATAAGTTTATCCAATACTTACCAATCTAATTCAAAACTAAAGTGGAAATGTAAAAAAGGTCATATTTGGGAAGCCAAATTAGTAAACATCATAGATAAAACTGTATGGTGTCCGTTTTGTGATGGTAGAAATCCTCTGACTATTCAAGATATGCAAAAATTGGCTAAAAATAAGAAAGGTAAATGTTTATCAAAAAAATATGTTACTGCTCGTTCTAAACTCAAATGGGAATGTCAAAAAGGACACAATTGGAAAGCTATACCAGATGCTATAAAAAGAGGAAGTTGGTGTCCTTATTGTGCTGGAAAACACATTACAATAAGTGACCTACAAAAAAACGCCAAAGAAAGAGGAGGCAAGTGTTTGTCAAAGCAATATATCAATGCACATACTAAACTCAAATGGAAATGCAAAAATGGTCACATATGGTATGCAAGACCAAATAGTATAAGATCTGGTCAATGGTGTCCAATTTGTGCAAAAATTAGAAGATAAAAAATGAATAAAACAGGACAAGTGGGGGATTTAGAAAATTGGATATGGAAGATAATCTTGGTTTTTGTTTTTATTAGTATTTTTATAGCTGTATTGAACTTTTTTAATTGTCCAAAATGTGACTGCTCATCAATAGAAGATGATCTTTCAAACTGTCAAACCAACAATACAAAACTAGCCAGAAATATATCTTCATTAAAAGATGGAATAAACGAGATAAAAAATTCACTTCCTGTTAATACCACATATGTTAAAGTGCCCGTTTATAAGGAAAAACTTATTCCGGCATCTTTGAATATAATTGCTTTTTTCATCTCAATAGGTATTACAATATCCTTATTTAGGATAAAAATTAGTTTGCCGAAGAGAATAGGAAAAAAGCTAGAAAAAATTGAAAAAATAATTATTTGGTTAAAGGTGTGTTCATTGATAGTAACACTATTACTTTTTTTAAGGGTGCTGTACTTTCTTATCTCACTATTTTAGTTATTGTTTTCAAAAAAACTGTTTACAATATGTAGGTTGGGACTCGACCCCATCTAAAAATATAAATTCCTTTTACGAAGTAAAAGTCTATCTGTCTGTAAGACTAGGAACTCCTCCGTTTTAGTTGGCAAAAATTTGGGAGAGCGTGAGCGAACCGTTAAATCAATGTTAGGTTTAGTTGCGAAGCAATTGAAAAACCGTTTCTCTTTCTCGATTTAACGAAGGCACCAGTTATTTAGATTTTCGGAAATCCCGTCGAGGGATGCACCTGCTAAGGCGGTAAAAAAATTGAACTTAACTGTTTATATATAACATCCTTCAAATTCTTGGGATTTACGGCGTAATTCGGC
>CAYXZV010000037.1:0-8027 GCA_964469645.1 uncultured Methanosarcinales archaeon
CTTTTTCTTAAAAACTTTCTCAACCCGGCTAATATTAGAACCACCCTTACCTATAGCCTTACCCATCTCATTCTCCTGGACAACAAATAACAGAGAATCATTCAAAATACAATCTTTTACTTTAGCACCTGTCAAAGATTCAAACATTGATATGAACTGCATGATATCAGCAGTGTATTTTATCTTTGCCACTTACTCACCTTTCAATATAGAAAGAACGGAAATAGAAAACGGCTTTTTGCATATAACTCCCAACTCATCGTTAGGGTAATTAACCTTTATTGCCTCTGTTTTGTTTAAATCAGCATAATAGCCAATATCATCTACAGTATCAGAAGAGCAATTAGAACTCATTATTACCTTATCTACTTTGCCAAGTTTAAGGTTTTTGATTGTCCTATCCATACCTATAACTAAGCCTTTTGTCTTAATGAGTTTCTTTATTTCAGTAGATGTAAGAGATTTTTTTCCTGGCATGTTTATCACTTGCTTTTTTGTTTCATAACCAAATCAGGAACACCAGTTCCCACTGGAACTGCCTGGTTAAGCATGACATTTTCTACTACAGACCCAAGTTTGTCCTCTTCATTTATCAAAGCGGCATTTATTATATGCTTTATCGGTGTTTCAAAGCTTGCTCTTGCTAAAGCAGAAGCTTTCTCGCTTACAACCCCATATCTTGTGATTCCTTTTAATTCTCCTGAAACGCACATTGTATCTGCAACAAGCATTATGTGCCTTATGTCTACATTGAAGCCCTGATTTTCAATTACCTTGTAAACTTCATCAATTATTGCTTGGCGTGCTGCTTCTATGCCCAAAACTTCTTTGATTTCGAATATATTATTGGTTTTGACCCTGTGAGGATCAGCTCCTTCAAACTGCAAGACTTCTGCAAGGTTAGAGCCTGCAGTCATAATTATATATTCATCATTTCTTTTTACAGGCAATACCTGAGAAATTCCTTTGATGCCTTTTATATGAACATCCTTTATCTTCTCTTTTGCCTTGTATATCTCATTAAGACTTTCTTCCTTGCTGCGGCTTTTGACAATTATAGATTCTTTGTTATCCTTTACATTAAATCCTTTCAGCTGCTTGCCTATGCTGGTGGCAACCTGGGAATTTGATATATTAAGGCTCTTCATTGCCTCCTTGTCAAGCTTTACTTCGATCTGCGAGTCAATAAGACTTATAGAGAATTCAAGAGCGATATCATTTAATTTTGTTTCTTTTATAGAAAGTGCAAATTCCTTTATATCCTTGCCTTTTGAATATGGAGCTTTAAGATAAATTTCCATTGCCGGTGTCTGCAGAGATTTCCTTCCATCAAGGATCTCTATGATTCTCGGTAGTCCCAGAGTAACGTTCATTTCCGCTACACCTGCAAAGTGGAATGTATTTAACGTCATCTGCGTACCAGGCTCACCAATAGATTCTGCTGAAATCAATCCCACAGATTCGCCTGCATGTATCTTGGCATTCTGGTATTCTATTACTGTGTTGTCCAGTATTTTCTTCAGCTTTGCCTGATTGATGTTGCTTTTCTTATCAAGATAAGCCTGCATATCTTCAAGTATTTTTTTCGGCAGCTTATCTGCATATTCGTTCATTAGTTTTTCCATTTTAACCTATTGATTTTATTATCCTTTTGACATTTATGAATCCTTTCTCGGATTTTGAGACATCAATACCATCTTCGCCATAATCAAACTGTATTATCTTATTGGATGCATCCCTTACCGTGCCGTCATACTCAACTTTTAGGTCCTGCATCGCATTCGCCAACCTTCTGTACAGATATCCTGATTTTGGCGTCCTCAATGCAGTATCCATCAAACTATCTCTACCGGTCATTGCTCCAAAGTAGAATTCTGTTGGTGTAAGGCCTGTCTTAAACCCGTTGCTTATGAATCCACGGGCTTCAGAACTTAGATCCACTTTCTTGAAAGTTGACAATGTCCTGTCGTCAAAACCTTTTTCTATCCTTTTGCCACGCATAGCCTGTTGGCCTACGCAAGCTGCCATCTGGGCGAGGTTAAGCAAATTGCCACGAGCTCCGGATTTTGCCATTATCATTGTATGGGAGCTTTGAGATGCGAAATCTTCAACAATCTGTCCGGTTTCGTTCCTTGCATTATTCAACACCTCTAAAATTCTCAGCTCAAGGCTTTCTTCCAAAGTTTTTCCAGGGAAAGATTCCAGCTTATTGTCCTTAAACATGTTGATCAGGTTATTGACTTCTTTTCTTGCATTTTCAAGGGTTTCCTGGACTTTCAGCCTTGCATTTTCCGGAAGATCTGTATCGGAAATTGCAGAAGTGAATCCGGTTCTTAACAGGACTTCTATACCCAACCTGAAAATTTTTCCGAGAAGGTCGATAGTGAAATCTTTTCCATATTTTTTGTGTATGTTCCTTAACAATAGACCGGAACCTTCTCCAAGATTGGCTCTGTCCATATATCCTTCTATGAGCTTTCCGCCTTTTATTGTAACTTCTTCATCTTCCCTTGTCTTTCCGGTAAAGGTGAAGTCCTCAGGTATCAAAACAGAAAAGACTTCTTTGCCATCTACATTTTCCTTTCTTGGCAATCTTGAAAAGTTATCTATGCCGACTGCAGCCAGCAGATCAACTGCTTGATTTCTGCTTAGGCTCATATTTTTTGTAAGCAAATAGTTTCCGGAAATTGAATCCTGCACACAACCGATTATGCTCAAACCATACCTGACAGAGATAAGCTGAGTCTGAACTTCCATAAGGATCTCTGCTTCAGCTTTCGCTTCTTCTGTCTGAGGAATGTGAAGGTTCATTTCATCTCCATCGAAATCAGCATTATAAGGGTGGCAAACAGCTGGATTCAATCTTAAAGTTTTTCCCGGAAGGACTTTAACACGATGGCACATCATTGACATTCTATGCAGGCTAGGCTGTCTGTTAAAGACAGCTATGTCGCCATCCATAAGATGCCTTTCAACTGTATAGCCAGGCTGTATCTCTTCCAATGACGCTTCTCTGGTTTCGTCTGTAATCTTTTTCTTTTTGCCATCCGGCCTTATTATATAATTTGCACCAGGATATTTTTTAGGGCCTCTCTCCACAAACTTTTTCAGATACTCCATATTCCATGTGTTAGCTTTTTCAGGAACTGTAAGCTTCATGGCTATGACACTTGGTATGCCTACCTCATTCAGCTCTAACATAGGATCGGGGCTTATGACAGTCCTTGCACAGAAATTAGTTCTTTTTCCGGCAAGATTATGCCTGATTCTTCCTTCTTTGCTCTTGATCCTTTCTGTCAATGTTTTTAACGGCTGACCAGATCTATGACGAGCAGGAGGCAACTGGGAAACTGCGTTATCAAAATATGTCGTTATATGGTATTGTAACAAATCCCATAGATCTTCTACTATGATCTCTGGCGCACCTGCGTTTATATTTTCAAACAATCTCTGGTTTATCCTTACTATGTCTCCAAGCTTATGGGTAAGATCATCCTCGCTTCTTTCACCGCTTTCCAAAGTTATACTTGGCCTCATGGTCACAGGAGGTATTGGCATAAGTGTCAGCACCATCCATTCTGGCCTTACATTTGGCGCGGCTAAACCGAAAAGCTGAGCATCCTCATCAGTTAGTTTCTCAAGCCTTGTCCTTATCTCTATTGGGCTCAATCTTTTATCATCCTCAAAGAAAGTAGTAGGTTTATCCAAACTTATCTTTTTTTGCCTGGCTTTGCAATGAGGGCACTTATTAATTGTCTTTAAATTGGTTATGATATCTTTGATCTTTGATCTCCTTGCCTCTATGCCCATTTCCTTTTCCAATTGGTCAAGTATTTCTTTGTATTTTTTTATTTTATTCGAAGGTATTAGAACTCGGCCATCTTCCCGGCATGTGGACTTAAGAAGGTTCAAAATTATAGGTACAAATTTTATATGGATGACTGGTCTTGCCAGTTCAATATAACCAAAATAACCGGGACTGTCTTTTAGTTTCTTTCCGTCTATTGGGCATGTAAGTCCTGGATCTATAACACCCATCCTTATATCCATCAATCCACCATCAACAGGATAGCCTTCTTTATCATAAAGCTCTGGAGTAACAACCTTACAGGTTGCCATCTTCTTTACCATTTCTGGTGAGATGATAGAAAACTCAATTTTGCTTACTTTCTTATAAGCGATATGCTGTGCATCTCTCATATCGCTAAAATCAGGTTTACTTTCTTTTTTAGTCTCGGACTCTTCTTTTTGCGTTTCCGTATTCTCAGCCTTTTCTTCCTTTGTTTCTTTATTTTCAGGTTCTACTGAAGGTTTCTCTTCTACTTCTTCTACTATTTCCTCGGTTTTTTCAGCTCCCACAGCGTGGGTGCCGGAAATCTTTGATTTCCCAGCATCCTTTGTTTCTTTTTCTTCTTCTGCCATCCTTTAGTACTTATTCTCCAGTTTTAATTTAGGATATATCCCTAAACTCTTGAATTCATCCATCATAAGCTTAAATGCGTAACTTATCTCTACCCATGAAACTTCATCATTCTCTCCTGCAACAGGGCAGTATGTCTTGTTCCGATAGTTGTCATCGATAGCTATCAATCCTGAGCCTTCGCTTATTGGCAATAGAGTCTTATCAGAATCAAATCTTTCCTTAAGCAATAATGAAGCTCCGTGAGCTACAAAAGTATCTTTTTCCATCTCTCCCAATCTTAAGCCACCTTCCTTGGCACGTCCTTCTGTAGGTTGACGTGTAAGCAGCTGGATAGGACCACGAGCCCTGGAATGTATTTTATTAGCTACAAGATGTTTCAACTTAAGATAATACATATCACCAACAAAAATCTTAGCTTCCATAATCTCTCCGGTTATGCCATTATAGAAAGTCTCAACACCGTTTTCCCTAAAGCCTAAAGACTTTAATTCTTCTCTTAACTTTTCTTCTGGCTCAGCATCAAATGTTGTACCATTGATATATCTTCCAGACAAAGCTCCAACCTTCCCCCCTAAAAGTTCTATCAGGTGGCTGATTGTCATACGTGAAGGGATTCCATGTGGGGAAAAAATCAAATCAGGAACAATTCCAGAAGCTGAGAAAGGCAGGTCTGTTTCAGGGACTATCAATCCCACAACTCCTTTTTGTCCATGCCTGCTTGTAAACTTGTCTCCTATTTCAGGAATCCTTTCATCCCTTAATCTTACCTGTACTAACCGGTTTCCTTCTTCATTTTCTGTAAGTAAAACAAAATCAACAATTCCCTGCTCGCCATGCTTCATCGCTATAGAACTCTCTCTTCTGGTTCCGGAAGATAAGTTATATTCTTCCAAAGAGCTCAAGAATCTAGGAGGGGAAGTTTTTCCTATGACAACGTCACCTTCTGCAACCTGCGCTTCAGGATAAATTATACCATCCTGTTCCAAGAATCTGTAGTCTCGCTCTGATTTGTAGCCTTTTACATCTTTATCTGGAACACTTACCTGGTCAATTAATCCACCTGAATAACGAAGCTCTTCTGAGATTGAAGGTCTGTAATACGTGGAACGCCCAAATCCTCTTTCAATGGAAGCCTTGTTAAGGATTATTGCATCTTCCATATTGTATCCTTTATAGCTCATGACAGCTACAACAATATTCTGGCCAGCAGGATGTTTTTCGTAGTTGCTGATATCGTGCATAATTGATTTCACGATTGGCTTTTGGGAATAATGCAATAAATTGACATCCATGTCCATCCTGACTGCATAATTTGATGCATACAAGCCTAAAGCCTGTTTTTGGTTTTTAGAACCTGCATTAACTCTTGTTGATTGGTTATAATTTGAATAAGGGACTAAAGAAGTTGTTAAGCCGAACATTGCTAAAGGTGTAATTTCCAGATGCGTATGCTCTGGAGTTATGTCTTTCTCAAAAAATGCAACCAAAGCATTTTCTTCCTCTGCCGTATCCAGGTACTCTATTGTTCCCTGCTTAACCAAATCTGACCAGGATATCTCATTTTTCTCCAGCTGCTTCAGATGTTTCTCTGTCAATAAAGGCTGGCCGTCCTTTACCACTATTAGTGGTCTTCTTGCTCGACCCTTTGAAGTTTCTATGAAAAGCTCATCAGATTTCCCATTATAATGGATGTTAAGATTAGAGGTCAGATTACCTGCTCTTCTTTCTTCCTTAACCTTAGCTGCGAAACTATTTGCGTCATCAACTGTTCCTACAAACTTACTGTTTAGATATGCTTCTGTCATTTATATTACCTTATCAAATTCAATCCTAGGTCTTTCAGTTTTTTTGTTACTTCTTCTTCATCTGATTCATTCGAAATGGAGCATAAAAGAGAAAGGTTTTTTCTTAATCCGATGTTAGTTCCTTCTGGTGTTTCTATAGGGCATAGCCTTCCGAGATGTGTGGAATGCAATTCCCTAGCCTGGAAATTTTCTTGAGAAGCACTTAATGGACTTACTACACGCTGTAGATGCGAAAGCATTTCCAGGTAATTCAATCTTTGAATACGTTGGCTGATACCTTTTCTTCCGCTAACCCAAGTCCCTGTTGCCATAGAAGAATATATCCTTTGTGTCAGGAGCTTATCCCTTATCAGGTTTTTAATTGTAGGGAACTTTCCACGCTTTACCATCCTTTGGAAATTGTACAACAAGTCCCCTATAAGAACTTTCAAGTTTAGTCTTAGCAAATCCCCTAGCAAATCTCCTGACAGCTTTAACTTTTTGTTCATGTAATGATCCTTATCATCCAAAGAAAGTTCGCCTCTTGATGCCTTTAAAAATCTCTTTATCATCTTGCATAGATTGTAAGCTTTGAATATCCTGTCTTCCTTCTTTATCCCCAAGTGAGGCATAAGGTATTTGTCAAGGATCTCTCTCATTCTTTCAACCCTTACTTCTTTTGATTGTGTAACACCGATTTTTTTTGCAATATAATCCAAAGCTTCATCTTCTGTTTTGATGCTGGCAAATTCAATCAGATTAATTATGACTTCGTCATACTGTTTTTCATCTGAAACAAATTTGGTTATCTCTTCGTCTTTAAGCAATCCTAAGGCTTTTATTATTACAACTATGGGAATACGCCTTACTCTTGTAAAAGTAAGATAGAAAATTCCATCCTTAAGCTTCTCCATTGTATGAGGTATTTTGAATGAGCCATACTCTGAAAACAATTTTCCGACAAACTCTGATGTTCCTGATGTCGGCTTTTCAATCAAGAACCTGTTTGATGCTAAATCTTCTATGGTTATAAGGACTTTTTCTGTTCCGTTGATTATGAAATAACCGCCTGGCTCGTCAGGATCTTCGCCTTTTTCTATCAGCTCTTGTTTGCTCATATCATGCAGATGACACCATTTGCTTTTCAGCATGATTGGTATGTTCCCGATTTGGGTGGTGAAGCTTTCTCTCTGGACACCGTTAATATGGGCAGTCACTTCTATGAAAGTCGGTGCAGAATAAGTCAGCTTTCTTAACCTTGCTTCCATAGGAAATATATCTCTCTTGCTTCCATCCGCTTCTGTAATCTCAGGTTTTACTGACCAAATTTTGTCTAACTTTATCTTGAAATCGTCTATGTTATGGGGAATGATTGTCGGGATTATTTCCTTATTCTCTTCTATAATATTGTTTAACTCCTTCTCCATAAAATTGTTGTAAGAACCTATATCAGAATCTACAAAACTCTGCTCGTCAAAATATTTCTGGATTAGAGTTTTCCCGTATTTATACATCCACTACCACCCTATAGAATATTGCTTCTCCTGCAGTCTCGCTGTTTCTTGTAATCTTTATCAGGTCTCCTGGCTTAACGTTTAATGATACCAGCGCTGCATCTGTCTTGAAGATCCTTGGAAGTTCTTTTGCAGAAATCTTATATTTTTCCAGCAGCTTTTCCTTCTGAGCATCACTTAACTTAGAGTGCTTTGGTATCAAAAAATGCTTATCGGTTTTAAATTTCTTCTTCATACTTTTCCTAAACCCTCAGGTGAAATTCTTGAATATTATGGGCCGGACGAGATTCGAACTCGCGACCACAT
>CAYXZV010000038.1:0-7896 GCA_964469645.1 uncultured Methanosarcinales archaeon
AGACCAATTTTATGAGGGTTTGTTTGCAATAGCAGGATAAAATCTAAAAAAGAGGTCAATAATAAAATGGTAACCTTACAATTTGTTCCATACAATGAAATAGATGGCTTGGGCAGTGCACGAAGAGTAAAAAAGCTGATAGATATAGTGAAGGAAAACAAGATTGTCTTGCTGCAAGGCAGATTGAAAAAAGAGGAAGAGACAGATCTAATTTCTATAGCAATGGAAGAGATCGGAGACAAGTTTAAGGGTATAGAACTAGCTGTAATAAACCCTGAAAATAAGGATCAGGCAGGTATTAAAAAGGTGAGAAATAATTTTTTTGGTATGCTTTTAGGAGACAGGCAGGGACTTACTATAGTAGGGCCTGCAAGCGTTGTAAAGGAAATCAAGAAAGACCCGGATAAAATTGAGCTTTTGACAAAAGAAGCCAAGAAAGGCAAGAAAAAATAATGAATTGAGCGAAGCGAAATTCTTCCTTTTGGTTAAGCTTTTGCTTGAGCGTCACCCGCGACGAGCGAAGCGAGTTCGCTCGCAATTCACGAGGAAAAGATTATGCCACACCAATGTGTAAGATGTAACAATTTCTATGAAGATGGTGCACAGGAACTGCTAAATGGCTGTAACTGCGGTGGCAGGCTTTTTTTCTTCATTAAGAAAGAAAGAATAGAAGATATGAAAAAATTTGCAGAGAATTCTAAATTAAGTGATAAAGATAAGGAACAGATTGAGAAGGATATCTTTGATTTGGTCGGGAGTGAAATTGACAAGGACCAGCCTGTAATTCTTGATCTGGAAGCTATAAGAGTGATGAGTCCAGGAAAGTATGAATTAGATTTAGTGCACTTGTTCAAAAAAGAGCCATTGATCTTTAAGCTGGATGACGGCAAGTACATGATTGATTTAGTTCAAAGTTTTGAGAAGTTTAGGAAGAAATAATTCTATTTACTCGTGGCTATTTCCATTACATCCCTATTTTTTAATATATAATCTTTGCCTACAGGTTTTTTGCTCCTTACATCTATAGCTTTGATGAAAGCATTTCCTATGTCTGTGTGTAGGTGAAAGGCAAAATCTAATGCTGTTGAATCTGGAGGCAGTAAGAAACAATCCGGAAGCACGTTTCCATGCTGGTCTTGTAATTTATTTACTCCTCCAGGGAATATTGCTACATATTTCAACAACTCAAAAACAGCTTTGTCCAGAACGTCTTGTATGCCTGTTGTCTTGTATTTCTCTAAAACATTGATTTTTATGAAATCCAATGCCTTTTTCTGCTTTTCATTTATTTTTTCATCATTAGTTATATTGAACTTATCCTCTCCGGGAATGTACTTTATCAACTCGTGCTTTGCCGCTTCCCTTAATGCAAGCTCTGATTCTGCGCTGCACGGTATAATTAAGTAATCTTTGAAATCTTTTTTTAGTTTGTCAAAGTTTTTTTCTGCTCCTGGAACATCTATCTTATTGCACGCGATTATTATCGGTTTTGTCTCTTTCCTCAGTTCTATTGCAGTTCTTAATAAAATATCTTCATCCCATTTGGTAATATCCAAATCTAAATTCAGTTTTTCAATTACTTTTTCAACTAATTCTTCTGTTACTCTTAATGAACTCAGATGTTTTGCAATTGCCTTTTTTAATTCTGACTTTTCCTGGTTTACTGTCCTTGCAAATTTTTCCCAGCCTTTTTCTATTAATCTTAAGTACCACATATTTAGCTCATGTTCGAGAAATTTTATGTCGTTGGCAGGATCGTAGCTCAATGTTTGGACTTCCTCGCCTTTTTCATTTGTTGAGCCGGAAACATCAATGATGTGTATCAGAACATCTGCCTGATTTAAATCGTCTAAGAACTGGTTTCCCATGCCTTTGCCTTCATGCGCCCCAGGAACTAATCCAGCGACATCCAATAAATCAACAGGGACAAACCTTTTTCCGTCTAAACAATAACCAAACCTTGGGTTACATTTAACATCAAATTCCTTATCTGCACATTCTACCTTCACAAATCCGGTCCCGTGGTTTGGTTTTATGGTTGTGAAAGGATAATTTGCAATTTCCACTTCTGCTAAAGTCGCTGCTTTAAAGAAAGTACTTTTCCCCGATGAAGGTTTTCCTACAATTCCTATTAGCATTTTGTCTTGGTAAGTGGTTTTTGTTTTAACTATTTTTGTTTTTTTAAAAGGGGGATTTGTAGTAATATATACAAAACTATACTAGTATATTATACCGAAAGATTTATAAATTTTGCATACTAAATTTTGCATATGGCATATTTCGGGAAGGATGCAAATGTTAAAGTTGGAGATGTTGTGAGATCTATCCCTATGTTTTCGGTCAAGTATGTGGATGTCTTTTCTTTAAAAAATCTATATATAATGATGCACGAGCTCTTGTTGGAAGAGGGCTGGCATGGGTTTGAAAATGAGCAGGCAGATATGGGGGCCCATTCTGATATAGAATCTTTGTATTCTGAGAACGTTTTTCAACGTGCTATACATAGTGGTGGAAAAGAATATTGGATTTGGTGGAGAGCACAAAAACATCACTTAGGAAGAAGAAGTGATTATTTTCTCAACACATTGGACATTGATTGGCACTGTGCCAGGACGGATGAAATGGAAATAGTGCATCAAGGGAAAAAAATGAAAGTCGAGAAGGGTGAGTTTGAAATTTTTTTTACAGGTAAGATAATGTCTGATGTGGGCCATTCTTGGGAAAACCATAAATTTTTGAAACATTTCAAGCACATTTACGAACATAGGCTAATGCATGCACATCTCGAAAAAAGGGAAAAGGATTTGTGGAGGGATGTTTATAGGATACAGAGCAAGGTAAAGGCCTATCTGAACCTAAAGACATGGATGCCTACTCCGGAATTGTTCCATGCAAAACAGTATGGATGGGAAGCACAGCAAGAATTTTGATTATTCTAAAGGGTATATCTTTATTATTTTTTGAGCACTGGACATTTGCGCGTGAGGTTTATAAATAAAGACTTCTATTAAAATTGGAAAAAGAGAACACGCAAAACTGCCAAATTAAGTCTTTCGCTTATCAGCGAAATCCTTTTACGCAGTTTTGCTCAACGTTCTCTTTTTCTTTGAACTCCAAAGTTTTAGAGAAAATAAAAAACTTTGGAGGAATATTATGAAAAAATACACAATTGATGGAGACTTGGCAGAAGAAACAGGAATACATGTAGGTGACGGAAGTATGAACGTTTATAAGAATAATAAGCATTATTATACTGTAGCTTGCCATCATATCGATGATAAAAAATACATAGATAAAGTTGTTTTACCTTTAATAAAAAGAATTTACGGGAAAACACCAAAACCGAGAATTTGGACAAAAGGAGCTTATGGGTTTAGAATATGTTCTATAGATATTATAAAATTCAAGAATGGAATATTAGGCTTACCATTAGGAAAGAAAAAAGATATATCCGCACCCAAAGTTATAAGAAATGATAAAAAACTAATGAGGCGTTTTACAAGAGGATTATTTGACACTGATGGTTCTTTAACACTTTGGAAAACCAATAATAAATTATACCCTCGGATATATTTTTCAACTATATCTAAAACACTCGTAGAAGAAGTTAAAGAATTTTTAATGAATGAGGGGTTTAGAGTAACTTATTGGGAAACAGATTATAGTCATAGAGGTTGGAGTAAATATTATAAGATTTCTATAAATGGAACTAATATGCTTATAAAGTATGTTAATGAAATTGGATTTAATAATTCCAAAAATATAAAAAAATTAGATATTTTGGGTATCAAACACAAAATTTTTTAAATAAATCTTCCATATCCATCTTGGAATGCCTCCGTAGCATAGTAGCCAGTGCGGTTGGTTTGTAACCAACAGGTCATGGGTGCAACTCCCATCGGAGGCTTATTTTACATTCTAACAGGAAAAACCATACTCACTTCGTTCCTAGCTTTTCTTAACAGAAAAGTATATAAACAAGTTCTGACAGAAATATTTGTTAACAAAGACTAAAGGGTTTATATTCTTAGATAAGAAGCGGGGGAAAGATTAATGGGGAGAAAGATTACAGTTATTCCTAAAGCACCTGTCGGAAGAATCTTGATGAAAGCGGGAGCTAAAAGAGTTTCATCGGATGCGACAGACGCTTTTACGGAAATCTTAACAGAGCTTACAGAAAAAATTGCAGTTCAAGCGGCTAAAATATCAAAACATTCTGGAAGAAAAACTGTTAATGAAGGGGATGTAAAGTTAGCTGCCAAATAATAAATTTATTTCTCGTCGGTAAAATAATATTAAATGAAACCAGCGGAAAAAATAAATTTTTTCCAAGTATTCAAAAACTTTGTTTTCGAAACCAATGAAAATTGAAAATTTTTAAGGTTCCAAAAACTTTGTTTTCGAAACCTTTTTAAAGAAGGGTATATACTCTAAACTATATTACATAAAACGAAGTTTACAAAGATAACTTAAGTTTAGGGGGTTGTTAAATGGATAATAAAGAAATTTTCAATGTTTTTTTCAGAGAAAAACCAGCTATGATGCTGGTTGAGTTAAAGAATGCAAAATCTGAGGTTTATGCGTCCTCACTTGCAAAATGTGTTGATTGCACATATTCTCATGTTGTTAAGATCCTACAGGAAATGGAGAAATCCGGCCTGATAAATTTCGAGAAGCAGGGAAGATTGAAATTACTAACGTTAACAAAAACAGGTTCTGAGATTGCCGATCATATTGATGGGATAAGAATCAAATTATAATCAAACTATTTCTTCCATTGCTTTTTTTTCGAGAACTTGTTTTGCACTATTGATGAATTCTTCTTCTTTTTCTGTAGGTATCAACGCACCGGCTGCGTTTGCATGACCACCAGCTTCGCAATTCGGCATGCCTTTTATTATGGTTGCAATAATCTGTTTCAGATCTGTTCCTTCATTACCTCCTGACATTCTTAATGAAATTTTTGTTGTGCCATCCACTAACTGTGCCATGGACATTATGAATTTTTCCTTGGTATTATTTGATTTTGATAAAATAGAAGCCAAAGTTCCTATTAAGGTTGATCTTATCTGATCCTGTGCATTTATTATCACATATCCGTTGCCTTTTGTTACAAGAGCACTTTCTTTGTTAGCATCATACCACTTTAAGGAGCCGACTATCTCTTTTTTGTAAGAAGTCATCAATGAAATTGCCATTTTCTTTATTTTTTTATCATCCAGGCAAGCTCCTATTCCCAATGAGGCCTTATCAAGGCGTCCGCAGGCATTAAGCAATGTTGCAAACTCCTTTGCGTCTTTTGTGGGGCTTTCATGATCTTCTTGCCTTAAGATGTAGACATTTCCTAAAACATCTTCTGGATTTTTCTCTTTGAGCCTTGTTAAAATAACCCCTGTTACAAGATTTTTCATCTCTTCTTCTGTCAGGTGCACGACTTTTTTCCATCCGTTACCATTCTTCGGATTTATCCCCATCTGCTGCAGAAATTGTATAGCTCCTGATTCAGAGCCTGTGACACCGGGAATGACAGGATCGGTGCAGTATTCCAAGACTTTGTGCAATGGTTTTGTCTGGGCCCCGAATAATCTTAAACCTTTGATTACTTTTATCTTTTCTTTGTCGATAGCAGTCTGCAGAATTTCGCTGTTGATTTTTTCGAAGCCATTTTTTTCCTGCATGTCACCCATAGCACCAATAATCGCTATATGCGCAAATTCTTCCATCTTCTTGTCCATGCAACTTGCGAATAAATAGACCACTCCTGCTCCTGAGACTTCTACCCCTCCATCAATATTGAATTTATGTGGATTTACAAAGAAAATATTATCACTTTGAATGTCTGGTTTCTCAGGCTCGTGATGATCAAGGATAAAAACTTTTTTCCCCTTGAATAAATTTTCTATTTCTGTTAATACTCCAGAGCCCAGATCAGTAAACACATAACAGTTATACGGCTCGCGGGCTAACTCCTCCAGAGTTTCCTTTTTTATCTGCTGAACTATCGAGATTGAATATTTCCTGTTGTCGTTGTTCAGGCATTTAACCATAAGGGAAGCAGCGCTTATCCCATCTGCATCCAGATGGCTTACGACCCTTATGACATCTTTCCTGTCTATTTTTTTAAATTCTTCAACAGATTTTTTTATATCTTCTTTGAATAAATCGTAAGAATCCATTTTAGAAATTTGAATGAGGAAGGTTATATTTATACTTTACTTCCCAAACCTTCTTTCTCTTTGTTTAAATTCCTCTATAATTGCTGTTAAGTCTTCTTTGGTGAATTCCGGCCATAATTTGTCCAAGAAAAAAAGTTCTGCATAGTTAGACTGCCAAATTAAAAAATCACTTATCCTTTTTTCCCCCCCCGGCCTTATCAGTATATCTGGGCTGCTGGTCAAGTATAGGTTTTCATTTATTAGCTTTTCATCAATGTCTTCTTCGCTGATTTCTTTGTTTTTTATTTTTTGAATGATTTTTTTTGTTGCATCCACAATTTCCGCTTTTCCGCCGTATGCCATTGCAAAATTTAATTTGAAATTATCATTGTTTTTTGTCTTTTCCATGACCTCATTCATTTCTTTTTGTATGTTGTCCGGGAATAATTGCAGCCTTCCGATAAATCTGACTCTGATGCTATTTTTATCTAGCCTTTCATCTTCCTTCAATTTCTTAATATTCTCCTCAAATAACAGGAACAATGCCTTTTTTTCCTGCTCTGTCCGGTTGAAATTGTCTATTGAGAATGTGTAAAGTGTCAGCTCTTTAACTCCGAGTTCTTGGCACCATTTTAGAAAATCTTTTACCTTATCTACGCCAAATTTGTGGCCCTGCCAGGGCTTTAGGCCCTGTTTTTTTGCATATCTCCTGTTCCCATCCAGGATTATTGCTATACTTAGACCTTTATCCATTTTTATATCTGATAATTAGTAAACATTTATAAATTTGATTGTTCTCTTAAAAAAATAATGAAATACAATATAAGAGCAGCTTTATGGCTGAGCCTTATTATTTTTGCAATATTTCTGGTTCAGGCTTTAGTCTCAGGATTCACAGATTATTTTATATTGGATACAAAGGCTGTTTTGTTCAAATTTTATACTTTAATAACTGCTATATTTTTGCATTCTGGATTGCCTCATTTGATGTATAATTTATTTGGATTAGCTTTGTTTGGCAGTATCCTTGAACATATTATCGGAAGCAGGAAATTTTTATATTTGTTTTTTATTTCAGGATTGGTCGCGAGTTTAGTCAGTCTGCCTTTTTACACACGTGTTCTGGGAGCTTCAGGAGCTATTTTTGGTATCTTGGGGATGCTGGGGATATTAAGGCCAAAAATGACAGTATGGTTGTATCATATGCCTATGCCGATGATTGTTGCTTTGTTTGTATGGGCAGCTGGAGATGTACTTGGAATATTTGCCCCATCAGGAACTGCAAACATTGCGCATCTTGGAGGCTTAGGTGTGGGTGTAGTTGCAGGATTTTATTATAGAAGTCAATTTAGGGAAAAGAAATATAAGAAAGAAGATGTTCATGTTGATGAGGAAAAAGTCAAAGAGTGGGAAAAGAGTTTTTAGATTTTTATTTTGCACAAACTTTTTAAACCTGTTTCTTACACAATAAACTATGAATGTTAAAATCAATAAAGAGCTTATAGAGCACGTTGCTGAAGTTGCAAGGCTGAAACTCACAGACAAAGAAAAAGAGAAGTTTTCTAAAGAGCTTAAGGAAATAATTGATGTTTTCTCAAAGATTGATAAGGTTGATACAAAAGGCATTGAGACTAGTTTGCAGCCTGTCGAATTGAAGAATATGCTGAGAGAGGATAAGGAAGAGAGATCATTTACACAAGAGGAGGTTTTGAGTTTGACAGAGCATAAGAAGGATGGCTAC
>CAYXZV010000039.1:0-4821 GCA_964469645.1 uncultured Methanosarcinales archaeon
TACAAGGTTGAACCTCCTCCCATTCTCATTCTTTGCCAGACTCCAACAAGAATTGCAAGAACTCCTAAGATTAGAACTATTGCAGCAACTAATAGTACGGTTGGAATTTTATCTGAAACTTTATCTATTCCTTCTGTGAAGTTTGCTGTTAAGTTATCAACTGCACCTTGTTCTGTTGAACCGGCAGTTAATAGACTTGCATCATTCAAAGTTGAAACAATAACTAACGCGATAATAACTCCTATTACTAAAGATGCAACACCAAAGATTAATCCTGTAATTAATCCTCCGGTTTGTCCTTTCTTGTTTAATCTTCTTTTAGAAATCAAGGAAAATTGTTTTCCCATTAACTTTTATACCTCCTTACAACTCTATATAAAAAGCTAATACTTTTCATGACATTTTTTAAAACAATATTGTTTAAAAAGGTGGTGTTACAATGTTACTTTCTTTTTCTTTTTCTCATTCCTTCTATTTGAAGATTACTAAATCTATTTTTTGGTTTTGATAAATCTTTTCCTACTTCTCCAAACAATGCAGGAGATCCTGGAATTTTTTTAAATATTCTTTTTCCTATTCTTTTTGTTTTAACCATTATAACCTCCTTTCAAACTGTACTCCTATTTAAAAATAACCAAACTCCTGAAAAGATTGTTACAGCTAAAACTATTATTAACCAATCTAATCTTATAATTCCAGTTGTCATTGACATAATTAAAGCAACAATGAATGTTGATAGTGATGCAACAACACTCCACATTGGATAATCTGCATCTCCACCTCTTAGATTTTGCCTCATTATTCCCCCGAGAAAAACTATGAGGAAAACAAAAACTAAAATCATTGGTGAAAGTGCCGGAACTTCTGTTATAACTTCTTTGAAAATAGCATCTACTCCGGAGGTTGTGTTTGGTAAGATGTATAAATTAGCCATGTTAATCTGGATTTCCTCTGAATGTTTTATATATATAGAGGGCAATCATAAATGCTAAGATTGATATTAATGCAGTTAGGAAAATTCCAAATCCTCCTCCTGTTCCAAATATTTTTGTGTAACCAACTTTAAGAACATTGGTTACAGTTCCAACTGCATTTGTTGGAGTGATTGCAAATGTTCCTGTTGTTGTGGGAACACCAGATTCATCATTAACAGTTGTGTTAATTAATGAACGATAAGTATTTGACGCATCATCAATAAAGCCAGAGGCATTGCCTTTTGCTTGAACATTAAATTGTGCAAGTTCTGGATCATCTGCAATACTAAATGCTGCATCATTATCGTTTGCAAACCCAATTCCAAATCCAATTACTGCTATTGAAAATAATGCAATGGTAATTAAACTAATTGTTAATCCTATTTGCCCCATTATCTATTCCTCCTTGCATTTATTATCACTATAATTATTGCTATGACTAGGAAGAGTATTGTTGCAGTTCCCCCAATAAATCCATTGTTTGCAACAAGATTCAATGCAAATAATATCACAACTCCAACCATTAAAAAGATTACAGTATATATTGGATTATCACTTATCCCAGCACCAAGTAAGGTTATCATAACAAGTAATGCTAAAATAACAAGAGCAGTACCAAAAATATCTGATGGATCTTGATCTAATTTGACTTGTCCAGATGCTTGGAAATCACTTCCCCTATAAAGTTTTGCAGTAAGAGTTGAATTTCCAAATGTACTTGGAACAGTACAAGTTAATGTTCCGGATGCAGAAGTTACAAAATCATTACAAACACTTGTTCCAAGAGCATCTGCTTGTGTTACATTCAAAGAAATAAATGTTGCCTCACCACTTGGGATCACGAATACACTTTTAACAGTTCTTGAAGATTCATTATAATCTAAAGTAAAATTAAAATCATCCCCTTCTGCAAAATCTGGAACAATAATTGCAGATGAAAAGGCATTGAAATTTAATACACAAGTGTTTAGAGTTGGATTTTGACATACAGGAATTACATTATTAAATTCTCTAATTGTAACACCAAACTTTTTGATTATGAAATTATAAATAACATCATCTACAACAAGGTGTGCAATAGCCTCTCCATTTTCATCTGTCTTTGGTATCTCAACATTATTGAATGTTCCATTTGCAATATATTTTCTTTGAACTTCAATTAAAGCATTTCCTATTGTAAGAAAGGATGCATCTTTTACAATCATCTGAAATATTTGTGATTGAGATGAATTTAAATCATAAAGAGTTATATTTTGAGTAAATGAATCTGAATCTATTGTTTGGTTTTGAATGTTATAAAATTCTTTTTCAAAAATATCTGCACTATATTTAACAAGAACTTCTGCATTATATTTTGCACTTCCAAATGTATCATTAACACAAATAGCAAAAGGATTAACTTTTGTATATGTTGAATTTAATTGATCTATTAATGTTGTTGAAGAGAAACTATATAATTTCAATTCAACTTCTCCTGTTGTATTTTCTGTTCCCGGAACCATAAACTCTTGCGTTTCTTCATTAACCATTGTAAAATTATAAAGAACATTAGTGTTTAAGGTGCAATCATCAATACTAATATCTTGAACAAGTTGATTTTGTGAGGCATAACTATAAGAGAATGTGTTTTGATCTATAATCCAGAAGAAAGAAACATTTGTATCTGTACTTACACTTGGAGCCGTTATTGTTTTTGTAATTGTGAAATTATCTCCTCCATTATCAGTTATTGTTCCAAAGTTTTCTGTATTATTATAACTTAGGTTTGCAAGAGTGATTGTTGAACCATTAGTTAATAATTCTAATTTAAATGTTGTTAGCTGCCCTTCCAATACAGTAGCATTAAATTCTTCTATTGTTTCAAATAATCTATAATCCCAATCAACACTAGAAGAATTATAATTTCCAAGTGTGTCATTTGCATAAAATACCAAACTCTTATTGTCGTAATCTGTAATATTTATGTTTGCAGTATTATCTGCACAAGTAACTGTTGTGTTTGCACCATTATATTCTAATATGCAAGAATCAAGATGATCGTCTGAAACAGTCCAATTAACTTGAAGGTTTGTATTTATTTTATGGAAAGAAAAGTTAAATGAATTATTTGGTGCATCCACAGTTACTTGTGGGGCAGTTGTATCAACAGAAAAGAAAATTGTATCATTTAATCCAAAGAATCCTGCTGTGTTATTTGCGTATAATAATAAATTAAAATCTGCTCCATCTTCAACTTCAAGAGTTGTATTAATATCTGAAAGAGTTACATTTGTTCCATTGTAATTAGCAATCCATTTATCAACGTTTGAAGATTCATTTGTTGCGTTGAAATATATTGTTGAAATTGAGTGTGTTGAATTTGTCGGAGAGAAAACATTTATCTTTGGTACAATTCTAACAGTTCTGTTTGCTGTTGCAAAGCCACAGGCTCCACTACTATCACACGCTTGAACATTCCATACAGTTTCATTTACAACAGTTTTAGAAAAGTTTTGTGCAGAATAAGTTGATCCTGTGGGAGTTATTACAAGTCCGGCAGCTGAAACCACATCTGAGGCTATATTATCCCACTCCATTGCTCCTCCATCTGCTCCGTCTTGAGTTGAACTTCCAGATTTAAATCCTCCAAAAGCTATAACAGATCGTATTGTTTGATCTGCTCCGACCGTTGGAAGTCCGGCTCCTCCTGCTGAGGCAAAACAATCTGTTCCAAAATCATTAGAAGTAATTGTTGTTAAGTCAATAGCTGTTGTTTGTGCTGATCCCCCATCTGTATCTGTTCCCCCTGTTCCCCCTGCTCCTGTAAATGTTGTTACAGCAAGAGTTGAATGATCCGCACTTCCGCTCCAAGTTGCATTAACTTCTGCGTTTGATGTTGTGCTTGGATTTAATAATGTGAAAATATAACATTGTGCTGCGGTACTCCCAGTTTCATTAATTCTTTGTGTCATAGAAACCCCATCATAAGTTATTGCTAAATTCGTTACAGTTGTTCCTCTAATAGATAAACTTACAGATGCAAGACGATCTGATCCTCCTGCTGTGTGGGTTGCTTGTTGTGTTAAATGCCCTGTTCCCGATAATGTAGCATTTGAAGTACTATCAAAAGCAACAACTCCTCCACCAGAGATTGCTATTGTTTCATTTAAAGCCCAAGTTCCGCTCTGATCTGTAAATAAACTCATGTTATCCAATGTATCTCCTCCCGTTACATTTGCAGTTGCATTATAATAAATTGGATCATCTACAACAGCAGTAATATTATCCGCAGGAGAAACCAGATTAACCTCTGCATCATCTCCTAAACTTATGTTTCCCCATGTTGCCCACTCTGTTAGATCTCTTCCTTGAATTGTTATAATCCAATCATAAATTTTATGTGTTTTTTTGATTCCAGTTAGTTCAACTTCATATGTTCCGGCTTTCACTACTGTTCCTAATTCATAAGTTTTCCATGCTTTATTTTTTCCATTAAATTCCAAACGACATTCTTTTATTTCTGTTCCGTTTTTTTGTGTTAGAATAACCTTTCCATCACAAACTCTTTCCCCAACATCTTTATAATATTTTAAATCATATTGTTTTGGTTCACTTAATTTTCTTGTTCCATCTGTAAATAATCTATAAAATTTTAAATCTTCAATAAGAACTCCTTCTTGATATAAAGTAAGTTGTTTTTGTGCTTTGCAATTTGTATCACAATTATAAGTATTGCTAACCAATTTTGCTTTTTGTAAATCCTTTAAGATGAAATTATTTTTTATTGTGATTGTGTCTGTTTCCTTGTCATAATATTTCCAGTTATCCCATGTTGCAGCACTCACAGTTCCCACTAGTAATACTAGTA
>CAYXZV010000039.1:4921-7693 GCA_964469645.1 uncultured Methanosarcinales archaeon
AAACTCCCTGCACTTTCTTCTCGTCGTGCAAATATATATATTCCTGTTATTGATGCTATTAAAGTTAATATAATTGGAGAGTGTAATAACATATAAGACAACAAGGTTTGTTCTTGTAATCTTTCTGCAATTTCATCTGTGCCTGTGTAAATATCTTCATACATATTGCTTACAACGATTGCACCAAATATTAACAACACTATGAACATGAAGTATAATCCAATGTAAACAGGGTTTGGATTGAAACTATATGATATTGCAAACACAACAGAGAACATTAATGCTAAGACATAAGCAAATCCTATTATCCAAGACATTGCATTAATTGTTTTATCCACTGCCCCAAATGTAAACTCACTTGCCTCTGAAACATTTGCCCCTCCAACAACTCCTAAATCTTCCATGATAGGAGTTATCTCATCAGAGGCAAAATCAATAATTCCAAAGATCATTGCACCCATAAATCCAATTATTAAAATCATAAATAATAATCCAAAGAACATTACTATTGAAATGAATCCTCTTTTATTCCTCATAATTTCACCACCTTTTCCTGTGGAAATATTTCATTAAATTGTTCACTATTAAATATACCACTTGCTCTTGATAACATTTCTTGGGCTTGTTTTTGTAATTGATTTAAATCTTTATTCATTGCTTTTTTAAAACATTCATAATGCATCCACATTTCACTTTTCTTCTTTTCCTTTTCGTAATCTTCTACATGAACATACTTATCCTCTTGAACGATTATCTCTTTCTTGCATAAATTACAAATCATTTTTTCTCTTCCTTCTTTGGTTTAGTTTTTAATTCAAACACAACTCCTCGCCAAGAGTCTGTTCTCCTCATTATCTTACTCATTTCTGGGAATGAAAGTTCTTTCCTGTCAAGATTTTTCATATAACGAAACTTTGCAAGATCTTTAATTTCTCTTCTAAAACCTTGATCTAATCTTTCTGGCCTTGTTCTATTCTTTATTTTTCTGTTATCCATTCTATAATCTCCTCCCTTGTGGGAACACCCCTTTATTTAACATATCTTGGAATTGTTTATCGTGGAACATTTGCACAAAGATCCATAAAACCAAAACAATAAGTATTAATGGTGTAATCCCAAATGATATTTTAAACAATGTTAAAAGTATTTGTGCAAACAATTCTGTTTCAAGGTAAGCAAATGCAACATTACTTGAAAGAAATAATATTCCTATGAATAACATCCATTCAATAAACCACAAAGGAGATCTCAAATATTTAAGAAAACTAATAGACATTATCCTTCCTTCTTCATCTTGTTCATTTCTTTGTGGTAATTGATTAATAAACCAAATATTCATTACAAAAACAAAAAGCATTACAATAAATAATACAACATAAATAATTGCTTTTTCAGTTGTGAAATCAAATCCTGTTGGGGTGATTAAAAAAGAAGTTTCAGTTGTGTTTGTTCCATCAGAAAAATAAACAAGATAATTCCCATTTGATTCTGGAGTAATGAGAAGATTTGCATAATAAAGATTATTTGTCATGCTTTCATTCTCTTTAAAGATAGTTCCATTTGGATAAAAAATTGTTGTGCTTACTTTGTTGCAAGAGAAATTAAAACAAGTAGTTGTGAGATTAAATTCTTGATTTACTTTATATGTTTGTGTTGCACTCACTAACGGAAGTAAAAATACTAAGAATAAAAATAAGAATATTTTGTTATTCATTTTTTTCCAAATCCAAAGAACCCTCCTTTTTCTTGTTGTGTTTGGGGCCGATTACCTAAAACTTCGTGAATAGATGTGTGCCTTCTTAATGATCCTCTTTCCTCTCCTCTGTATGCTCTATTGTGAGTTGATTCAACCATTTGTTCAAGTTGTGTTATAAGAATTTCATATTCTCTAAGGTTTTGTTTTCTTTTTTCACTCTTTATTTTCTCCAGTTCCACTTCAATCTTATGTTCAATTTCTTTAAAGAGTTCTTTCTTTATTTCTTTTTCTTGTTCATTAGTTGTTGTATGTCCTGCAATTTCTCTTGCAAATAATTTTAATTTCTTTTGTTGTTCCAATCTATCTTTTAAAATCACTTTACATTCTTCAAAAGAAGGTTGCCTAAATAAGAACTCATACTTCATTAACATTAAACCATTCATAGCCAACATAAATTTTAACATCCTTCTATTAATTTGATCTTCATTAAAATTAGAAAGCAAAGTATTTTTATTGATATAAGATTTTAATACTTGCATAATCCTATCAACTCCCCAATTTGTAAGAGTTCTTTCTTTTTCATCAGAGAGAGGAACCCATTCAAACTTTCCTTCGTTCTCTGTATAAATATCTTGTTTTAACATGTGGTAGGCCTCTTCAAGAATTTGATTTACTTCCAGTTGTGATTCTGCAATGCCTTGTGTTAATTGCTCTTGAAAATATTGTTGTTGTGCTGCTTGTTGTTCTTGTTGTGCTGCTTGATTAATTTGCCCACCAATCATCATATTTTCAGATGCTTGTTGTTGTTCTTCATCCATTTTTATTTTCCACCTTTATCTACCAACCTATTAAATCTCTTCACTAGAATTTTTACTTCTCTACTTCCTTTTCCTTTCACAGGATAAATAGGGTGTATACTTTTTGATTCTCTACTTGATGCAATTTCTTGTAATCTATTATCTATTTGCCTTCTTGTTTTAAACATTGGAAACATTCTTTTTGCCATTTACCTACCACCTCCTTTCATTAATTGAGTGGAAGGTTTTACTATTTGTTGTTGTTCTTCATCCATTTTA
>CAYXZV010000040.1:0-7432 GCA_964469645.1 uncultured Methanosarcinales archaeon
TTTTGCGACACCATTTTAAATATTTAATAAAAGGATATTTATAAACCTGTCGTTTAATATATGTTGTACGACAATCATCTCTTCAAAGCATTTTTTTTAATTAATTCTCCAACATAAATTGAAAGTGCAAGGCCTATACTAAATAGGATCAATGATACAAGCAAAGATTTGAACAATAAAACTCCGGCTAAATAAAATAACATGATCTCAAAAAAGAATCCAATATTTTCTTTTAATTTATTTTTTTCCATATTAATTTGTTGATGATTGAATTGGATATAATACCATCATCACTCACATCATTATACCCCATATAATATAGTGCGCCTCTATTCCTTTTCCTCTGTAATGGTATGCCAATTAGGGTATTTTTCTTTTAATTTCTTCCAATTTCGTATTGTTCTGTCGGAAACTCCCTTGTGTTTTGCTTTTTGTTCATCAGTAAGTTCTGGATGAGTTGCATAATCATATTTTCCTCTATCTATCTCTTCTTGTTTGCCATCTTTTTGTGCCTCACTTTGCCCTAGATCAAATATAGCCTTATCCTTCTTCTTATCATACTCCATGATTTGTTCTGGAGTAAATACCTTCTCCATTGCCTTCGGAAACACCCCTCCGAAACTTCTCCACTTCTTATAAAGTCTAACTCTCTTTCTCCTCCAATCATCCATCAAACTCTCCTTCTTAGCCTTTGTATAATAAAAAAATCTGCCCTTGTGAATGTTTTGCCTTGCATATACATGAATTAATGCTATACTTCTCTCCACAACAAAAAATTCATTCAATCTATTGAATCTAGGAATACACATAACAATGAAATGCATCTTTTTTCGTGCTATCATTAGTAATTGTGTTAATTTTATCTGGTTACTCTTCCACCAATGCAAACTTAACCCTCCAAGTGCTGCCTCATCCCAATGTATAATCATTTTTTCATTCTCGGAGGCAAATTTAATTAACTCATCCAAATCAAAGAAGATATTATTCACATTATACTCTCTTCCTGTTTTGTATGCAATATAATAACAAACAGCAACACTCATATTAGATTTTCCCAACCCTTCATCTCCATCAATAAGAACTAAATCATCATCTCCTCTATCTAATCGTTTAATCATCAAGTCTAACTTGGAAATTAATCTATTCTCTAACATATATTCTTTATCTGTAACTTTCATTTTAAATTTTACAACCCTTCTTCATCATCATCAACATTTCTTGTTCCATATCCATGAAGATTATTATATCTTCTCACTAAATATTCTGTTTTTCTTAATAAATCCCTCAACACATACCATTTAGCATTATTTATTGTTGTATTTATCTTCCCAAACCTTTCGTTTCTGGAAATGAACACATTATTATTTACAAAAATAAAGATTTCATTGATTAATTTATTAACTTCTTCATATTCTTCTTTAGAATAATTATCAAAACAATCTCCAAACAAAATATCAATACCATCTGCCCATAATTCATAACCATATTTTATAGAAACATCCTTTCCAATTCTTAATTGTTGCAAAGGGCTAGTTTTTCCAATAGCAATCATCTCTTTTGCTTTGTGTATTCTTAAATTATGTAGATCTCCCTCATTCCATTCACTCTTAAATCCTTTTTCATCACTCATAGATTCAAATTCTCCTTAAATTTATCTCCAGCCAAACCTTGCCCCCAATAATATCTAAATCTTCTCTCTTTTGAAGGTTTTAAATCCTTATAATGAGATTCACACAAGAATTTGCATTTAATAATCCCAAAACATTTTTCTCTGCAATCTTTTTCTTGGCAAACTTTTCTCGCAATCATTAAATAATCTGGATTTCGTTTCATTTTTTGTTTTTTTTGGAGTTCCACAGGAAACAGGGGTTCAAATTTGGGCTTTTCTGGGCTTAATAACGGGTTTCACAGGTTTCACACCTACCCCCACTTAATTCTCCGTGTATAAATAAATAGAACTACTTGTTAAACCTGTAAAACCTGTATTTCTAATCATTCTTTCCATTTAATTCCCTCCCATATTCTTGCATTTCCCCCCTTACCATCAAACATCCATTCAAAATGTTTTGTTGATGATTCATAATGCATTTTTTTCATTTTTAATCCTATTGAAGTGTCTGACATTTCCCTGTGTCTGTTTTCCTTACACCATGATTTGAATTTCTTACTGAAATCTGATTTAGTTATGAATCCATTAGCACCATCAACAACAAATAATTCAATAAACCTTTCAAGGAAATTACTTTTGGCCTCATATCTTTCTTTTCTTTCTTCTATTGTTCCCTCGTTTGTAAATTCCCTCTTCTTTATGATCTCTGATAACTTAATGAAACAAGTTGTTGCAAGATTTTCGTATTCTTCTTCCGGAATATCTTTTAGAATGTCTTTTTTCTCATCAAATTGATTTGGAAAGTCAATTATACACCATCTTCTATAAAATCCAATAGTTTTATCTGTTGTTGATGGAAGATTATTTGTTGCAATTATAATTTTAGCATAATTTTTATCTTCAAAAGGGGTTTTGTTTTTGTATTCAAATCCAATCATATCTCCTCCAGACAATTTTTTTAACATAGAAGTTTTTGATAACTCCGAAAAGTTTGTTTCCCCCATGACACAAACTAACTTTTTAAATAATCGTGTTACTTCAAATCTTGAAGAAAGTAATGTGTCAAGTTCGGTTGAACAGATGTTTCCTTTTCCAATAAACCTTTCAATTAGATTAAGAAAACTCCCCTTACCATTTAAACCACTTCCAACTAAACAAAATATTCTATGTACTGGATAATTTGGTAACATACAATAAGCAATGATTTCTTTTAGAGTTACAACATAATCTTTTCCCACCCATTGTTCAAATATATTATCAATGATTGGAGTTTGTGGATCATTACTTATTTTAAAAGGAATAGGGTTTGTAACAAAATATTTTGGAGTTGATTTAAAATTTTCTCCACTTTCTAAATCATAAATTGTATCTTTGAATTGAATCCATGTGTTTTTTATAGGTAATGGAATATTTAATCTTCCCATTTGTTTTAAGGCATTTAATATTTCTGTTCTCGTCTTTGAAGAAATAACATCTTTCCCTGTTGATTGATGAATCATATTTAAAATATCAACATCATCAACAATCTCCCATTTTTTTTCATTATCTTCCCATAACCAAAACATTCCTGACTTATCATAAAAGATTGGTTGGATTTCATTAAAAACTTCTGATTGTTCTTCCAATGTAAATATTTTTGCTGCCTTTTTTCTATTTGAAGGTTCTTCTTCTGTATAAATTTCTCTCTTTTCATCAATCCATACCATTTCCCTCTACCCCATTTAGTTTTGCACACTTTGGACAGAAAAATTCATTCCCATTTCTTTCTGTATCATAACTTTCCCAACAATGTTCACAATGTCTTATCATATTAATTTTTTTTGTAATTGTTTAATTCTATAAATTGTTTCTTGAGAGTAATAACTTCTATTTCTTTTAGAGATTCTCTTTAAATCATTAAAATCAACAATATGTATTGCTGTATGACATTTATTACAAATTATGATTAAATTTTGCATAGAATTGTTATTGTGATTTTTATCTATATGATGTGTTACTAATTTTATATAATGTTTTTCACAAATAGGACATTTTGATTCACTAATCATCTGCAACTTCCTCCGCTCTTAATATTTTGGAAAGATTAATAGCTTCATGCAGATCATAGATTTTTAGAATTAAATGTGTGTCATTAATTTCAATTACTTTTCCTCTTTTAGTTGAGAAATGATTATCACCATCTTCATAAACAACTTTAACTTCTTTGTCTAGAAATTCCTTCCATTTTTCCATTTTTCCCATACTCCATGAGAAAAAATAAATCAATACCTTACTTAAACATTTCTAATCATTATTGAGTTAATACACCATAGCCCATAGCATAGATAAATATATAAAGAGCCTTTGGCTATGGATTTTATGGAAATAACAAAAATAAAATCAACGAGGTGGTTATACAAATCTAATTGTGATAAATGTGGAAAAGAAATTAATGCAGTTTCAGAAAAGATGCTAAAACATAACTACAAAATGCATAAACATTATTGTAAGGCGGGGAAAAATGGAACAAGTAACAAATTTCGGAAGAGGCACAACCTTGAAACAAGGCATTGACGAGATAAATGAAAACGGATGCTATGAAATCACGAGGATAATGTCAAAAGATGGTGTGTTTACTTTTGAGTATAATATAGAATGAAAGAATCACAAGAGTTTAAAGAGAGGAAAGCTATCTTAAAGTTGAAAACAGAGTTCATTAAATTGGATCATAAGTTGAAGATGGAAAGATTAGAATTTGATAAGAAAAATATTGAGAATTTTCACGATCTTTCTCTTCAAAGAGAGAGAATTAAAAGTGCAGAAATAAGAAAAGCACAAATGCGAAAAGAGAAAGGAGATGCATATAGATATTAATTAAATAAATAGGAGGAAATACAAATGGGAACACTAGGACAAGAAGCAGATCAATACGAACCACCAAAAACAAAAAACATTTCAGAACTAGAAAAGGTTTCGGTAGATGCAGAAATTGTTGAGAAAGAATATGAAAAATCCGATGGATCAACTTTTAAGTTGAAAGTTATTGTTGTTGATGGAGAAGATTACAGAGTTCCAACATCTGTTCTGAAAGCCCTTAAAACAATAAGGGAAGAAAAACCAGAGTTGAAGTTTTTGAAAGTTAAGAAAACTGGCGAAGGTTTGAAAACAGAATATACGATTGTAACACTTGATTAAATTATGTTCATTGGGGAGTTTGGTACTATCAAGCCATGATTACCTCCTTTCTCCCCAGTGATCCATTTAAAAATAAAAAATGAGTGATACAATGTTTAGAATAATAATGGGGATAATTTTAGTAGCTGCATTTATTTTCATGATAATAATTTTCGGGAGGTTAAATTGAGAAACATAATAAAAGCAATAGGAACTTTTGGATCTCTTGCAATCATCTTTGCAATAGGATATTTCATTCAACTCTACACTAATTTTACTCAACTTCTAGTTTCAATGGGAATTGCCGGAGGTTTAATTCTTGCAGCATTTGTTTATATTTATAATTGGATGAATGAGAAAGAAGAAGAACTTGAAGAAATAAACAGAGCAATAGATATGACAAGAGATTTTACAAGAGAACTTGATGAAAGGATGAAAACAAAGGATTTTTAAATAGTGTTACATTGTAACTTTTCATGGAGGATGGTAATTTAATTCTAAATTGGTAACCATTGTTGGAACAACCGGAGATGTTAGAACAAGAACTGTTGCAGGACAGGGAACCGGAACAGTAAGAATTTTTAGAGGAGGAAGAGAAATTGCAAGAGGTGGTGGAGGATCTGCACCTGTTCCTGTTGCACAGGAATTACCGGTTAATATTGTTGATGGGCAAGAGGTTGCCTTCACACCAGATCCCACACAGTTTGAACAAGTAGGAACAACCCCTAGTGGCGGAGGCATATTTATTTCTCCTGTTGCACGACAATCAACTCAAATAATTTCAACTGGTGGTGTAAGCACAGAACAGCAACAAGTCGTAACAAGACAACAATTTGAAGAACAAGAAAGAGTACAAGAACAAGGTTTTACTGGAAGAGTTGAAGAATCTTTTAGAGGTGAACCACAAGTAGAAAGATTTTTTGTTGGTGGAAGAGAAGTTGCAATTAGAAGAGAAGGAGAAGAAACATTTGAATCAAGACTTCAACCTTCAGAAAAAGCAAGATTGGGATTTGAAAGAGAAGGTGTTAGAGAAGAGGTTTTAATTTCTCCACAAGAATTATCAATAAGAGAACAACAATTTATTCCTCGTTCTGATTCTGCACAAGATTTATTGTTTAGTGGTGAAGAACAACAATTAACTGAAAGAGAAATATTTGAAGGGAGATCATTACCAAAAGGATTTAGAGAAGTACCATTAACTTTTACTGAAAGAGCATCATTAAAAGTTAGGGAATCAAAATTTGGTGAATCAAGATTAGTACAAAACCTTGCAGAAAATTTAAGATTAACTGCTGAAAGTATGCAAAGAGATAGAAATCTTATTGAATTTGAAAGGCAATCTACATTTAAAGATATTGAAAAAGTATCTGGACTTCCGGGAGTTGCAAGAGCAACTTTTTTTAAATTAGGAACTGCAACAGGCATTGGTTTAGAAAAAATAGGTGTTCAAAAAGATATAGCACAAACAACAGGAAGAGTTTTTGGAGATGTTGCTTTGTTTACTTTTTTCTTAACTCCTACCACTCCAACTACAACACAAATTCAAAGAGAATTAGGAGAAGTTTCAAGAGTACATGTAGCAGGAGTGATTCAACAAACAGGACAAAGAAGAGCAGATATTCAAGCAGCTTTTAATGTTCAAAGAGCAGGGAGAGAAGTAAAAGGGATTGTTGAAGCAAGTTCAGTTAGAAGAGGAGATTTAATTGTAACAGGAATTAAAGGTGTTCCTATAAGAAAAGCAATAGTATTTCCAACAGGAAAAGAAATAATATCTAAAGGTAAACCATTTCAAGCAGTTCAAGTTTCCCAAGTAGTTCAAAGAGAGAGAATATTTTTTTCACAATCTGTTGGAGTTACAAAAACAGGATTAGATAAAATTCGTTTTGTATCAAGAGGTGCATCTATTATACAAGATAATCTTATTAGACAACTTGGGGCAACTGTTACAAAAACAGGAAAATCTATTTCAGTGGGGTTATTTAAAATAAGAACAGAACCAACAACTATTTTTAGAGTAACAGAAACTGGGGCAAGAGCAAATTTAAATCAAATTATTAAATCAAGTTCAACTGCAATTCAATCTGCAAACACACAAGCACTTCAATCTGCTGTTGCATCATCAGTTCCAATTCCCCCACAAGTACCATTTCGGGTAGTTCCGGGAATTGTTCAAGCTTTTGTACCTACAAAACAAGTTCCACAAATTGCACCTACTGATACTATAAACCAATTATTAATAACAAAAAAAGTTATTCCTGTAACACAAGTAACTCAACAAATAAAAGTAGAACAAGCAGTAAGACAAGGAATAAGAAATATTCAAACACAACCAACCCAACAAAAAGAAATTCAAGCAGTTATTCAACAAACTCAACAAATACCTATTCAAAAACAAGTAAGTAGGGTTGGAATTACTCCAAGACTTCTTCAACCTCAACCATTAACTCAAAGAATATTTACACCAACATTAATTACACCACCTTCAATAATTACACCAAGATCTCCAACAAGAATTTTTAAGTTACCAAAACCCAAAAGAGCAAGGCCAATAGTTCCAAAGTTCAAAGGTTTCCCCGTCTTTGTTAGAAGGAGAGGGGAATTTAAAATTGCAGGATTTGGAAGAACACCAAGACAAGCCGTTGGTATTGGAAAAGATATTGTTGGGAAAAC
>CAYXZV010000041.1:0-7315 GCA_964469645.1 uncultured Methanosarcinales archaeon
TTATAGTAATGGTAGGATTATTCGCGAATATAGGCGCAAGTACTGCTGATTTGATTAAGTAGAGAAATGATTTTTATATTTCGATAACGACTTCGTAATCTGCTTTAGAATCCTTATTTAGAGTTTCAAAAACAATCTCTTCTGCGCTTGTTGTTGCTATTAAATCTGATCTTATTTTTTCAAAGTCTGCTTTTGTTATTTTTCCTTTGGCAATTACCTTTTTGACTGGATTTTTCAATGACAAGTTCTTCTCAGTTTTTGCCCTCCTTACGTGCTGCAATACATATACCATAAAGTCTCCTATTTTTTCCTTTTTTTCATCAATTAAATCCAAATCAGGCCATTTTGTCAGATGTATGCTGTTTATTTTCTCATGCTTTTTGAAGAACAATTGGTAAAGTTCTTCTGTTATGAATGGCGTAATTGGAGCCATTAGCTTTATTACTGTTAGTAACGAATTATATAGACCATATTGTGCAGATAATCTTGCTTCTTTTCCTCTTTTGTCAGGATTATAAAGCCTGTCTTTTACAATCTCAAGATAATTATCGCAAAACATTTGCCAGAAGAACTTGTCTGTTTCCAGTTTTGTATGGGAATATTCATATTTTTCAAAGTATTCTGTTGATTCTTTTACAAGCTTGCTTAGTTTTGATAATATCCATGAGTCCATGATTTCCATATCTTTTGGTTTCTTTAATTTGTAATCTTTTAAATGCATAAATGTGAATTTAGAAGCATTCCATATCTTTGTTGTGAACTTCTGTCCTGTCACTAGGTCTTTTTCCTGGTATGGAAGGTCATCTCCTAGATTTGAGCCAGCAGCCCAGAATCTTATTGAATCTGCTGAGTATTTTTTTATTGTTTCTTTGGGATCAACAACGTTTCCTTTTGACTTTGACATCTTTTTCCCATGTGGATCTAAAGCCCAGCCGGAAATCATAACTTCTTTCCATGGGACGTCTTTATGGTGGAAATAGCTTTTAACTACGGTGTTAAATAACCAGAAAGTAATTATGTCATGTGCTTGCGGCCTTAAATTCATAGGCAGTAATTTTTTGTATATTTTATTGTCTTTGAATAGTTCAGCAGCTATGTCTGGTGTTAGGGAGGAAGTTGCCCATGTATCAAGAACATCTTTTTCTCCTATGAATTCATCTGAGCCGCATTTGCATTTGTTTTTTGGATTATCCACCAGTGGATCTACTGACAATTGTTTTTCATCTGCAACTACAATCTCATTGCATTTTTTACAATGCCATGCAGGTATTGGAACACCAAAATGTCTTTGTCTGGAAATATTCCAATCCCATTTTAAGCCAGAAATCCAGTTTTCATATCTTGCGCGCATATGTGCTGGATACCATTTTATCTTTCTTCCATATTTTATGAAATCATTTTTTAGATCTAAATATTTAATGAACCATTGATCTGTTGTTAGTATCTCTATATCAGTTTCGCATCTTTCATGGACATTTACAACGTGCCTTATTGCGTCTATCTTTTCTATCCTGTTTTCTTGTTTTAGCGCTTCTATTACTGCCTTGCGTGCTTTTTTTACATACAATCCTTTGAATCTACCTGCTTTCTCATTTAATGTGCCGTTTTTATTCATTATCTCAATTGGTTTTACATTGAATTCTTCCAGCCATTTTACATCATCCATGTCTCCGAAAGTACAATGATAAACAATTCCAGAGCCAAATTGCATATCAACATCTTTATTTGCTGTTATTTCTACTTCGCGGCCTGAGAATGGAATTTTTGCTTTTTGACCTATGAGTTTATTGAATCTTTTATCATCTGGATGTATGTGTATTGCTACGCAGGCTGGCAATAATTCAGGCCTTGTTGTTGCTATTGTTATTTGTTTTCCTGAGCTGGTGTCAAATATCATGTAAACTAAATTACTGTCCCTTTCAGAATCTTTCATCTCTACTTGCGCTATTGCTGTCTGGCATTCAGGGCACCATACGAATGGAGCTCTTTTTTTGTAGATCCTTTTTTGTTTGTATAAGTCTAAGAATGATTTTTGGGAAACTTTTTGGCTATGTTCATCAATTGTTGTGTAGAAAACATTATAATCAGCACTTATACCAATTCTTTTCCAGTCATGGATGAAATCTGGCCTTATTTCCTCTAGAGTTTTCAGGCAAAGATCAACAAACTCTTTTCTTTCCATAAACTGGCCTTTGACGTTTTTCATTTTTTCTATTAATCTTTCTGTTGCCAGACCATTATCATCAGTTCCGAAAGGATAGAAAACGCTTTTGCCTAACATTCTCTGGAATCTAACAACAAAATCCTGTTGTGAATATGAGAAAGTATGGCCAAGATGCATATTGCCAGAAACTGTTGGTGGAGGAGTGTCTATTGAGTAGATTTCGGCTTTGCTATCTGGATCAAATTTGTAGATTTTTTCCTTTTCCCAGAACTCCATCCATTTTACTTCTGCTTCTTCTGGATTATATCTCTTAGGCAATTCCATAGTTTAATAGAAAAGATAGATGTTTTTAAAGTTTATGCCATTAATCGTTCAACAAAATTGATTCAATATTATAATAATAAAAAACAATAAGATTAATATAATTAAAAATAAACCCTCTTACTATGCAGCCCTTTACAATAAAATACCAGCCTAAGAAGATTTCTGAGATTATTGGTCAGGATATTGCTCTAAAGAAATTAAAAGATTTTGTTGTGAATTTCAAAAGACAGAAGAAAAATGCTGCTTTGATTTATGGGCCTAGTGGTGTTGGCAAGACGATTAGCGTTCACGCTTTAGCCAAAGAACTTGATTTGGAAATTCTTGAGGTAAATGCTTCTGATGTAAGGAATGCAAATCAAATTAATTCTATGATAGGTTCAGCTGCTGGACAGATGAGTCTGTTTTCTAAAGGAAAAATAATTTTAGTGGATGAAGTTGATGGTTTATCGGGAATGAAAGATCGTGGTGGATTGCTAGCGATAACAAAATTAATTGAAAAATCTGCTTTTCCAATGATTCTTACGATAACTAATCCATGGGACTATAAATTCAATAAATTAAGGAGAAAAACTGAAATGATAGAATTTTCTCCATTAGATTATTCAGATGTTTTTGAAATATTAAAAGAAATATGTGATAATGAGGAAATAAAGTATGATGAGCTAGTTCTAAAAGGCTTAGCGAGAAGGGCAGGGAATGATGCAAGAGCCGCAATAAATGATTTAGAAACACTGTCTATAGAAACAAAAGAACTTACAAAAACAAGTCTGGAAGAACTTGGAGAAAGAAACCAGCAAGATACAATCCTTAACGCATTATTTAAAATCTTTAAGACAACAGATCCGAAAGTTGCTATTTCAGCTTTTGATAATGTTAAGGAAAACTTAGATGAGCAATTATTATGGTTGGATGAGAATTTGCCCAAAGAATACACTAAACCAGAAGATCTTGCAAAAGCTTACGACAAATTAAGCAAGGCAGATGTTTTTAACAGAAGAATTAGGAGATGGCAGCATTGGAGGTTCTTGGTTTACATTAATGCTTTGATAACAGCAGGAATTGCAGTTTCTAAGAATGAGAAATACAAAACAAAGGTAGAATATAAACCTACAGGAAAATTATTAAAATTATGGTGGGCTAAGCAAAAATCTATGAAAAAAAAAGCTATTGCTGAGAGAATTGCTGAAAGAACTCATAGCTCAACTAAAGAAGTTATAAAAAATACACTACCTTATTTACAAGTTTCTTTCAAAAAAAATAAGGATTTTAGAACTGAATTAACTAACGAACTGGATCTGAGCAGGGAAGAGATTGAATGGCTGAAAAAATAAGGTGCGGTTGGCCCGGCAAAGATGAAAATATGATAAAGTATCATGACGAAGTATGGGGCAAACCAGTTCGTGATGATAGGACTTTATTTGAATTTTTGATTTTAGAAGGTGCACAAGCAGGATTAAGCTGGAGTACAATCCTCAATAGGCAGGATACTTACAAAAAAGCTTTTGATAATTTTGATGCTAAAAAGATATCTAAATATACTGACAAAGATAAAAAAAGATTGCTGAATGATGTGGGCATTATTCGAAACAAGTTGAAGGTTGATGCTGCTATACTAAATGCGCAAAAGTTTTTAGAAGTGCAAAAAGAATTTGGAAGTTTTGACAAGTATATCTGGTCTTTTGTGAACCATAAAACTATTGTTGGAAAGTTTAGGTCTTGGAAAGATATCCCTGCAACAACAAAAGAATCAGATGCGATGAGCAAAGATCTGAAAGAAAAGGGGTTTAAGTTTGTTGGTTCAACTATTTGCTATGCTTTTATGCAGGCTGTGGGTTTGGTTAATGACCATGAAACGGAATGTTTTAGGTATGATGATCTTAAGTAAAAATCACAAAATCGATAAAAAGGTTTATATATCTAATTTCTGATGAATAATATATGGCCAATAAAATTGGTGATGATGAAGCTCATATTCGTGCTGAATTAAGAAGAGTTCTTAATGCTTTAAGAAGGATAATGTATTTGATAGAAGGATCTATTGGATATGCTAAAGCTTTTCCCGGTAATCATCCTGATGTTCGTGATTTTTTTTAGATATTGAGGATGGGCTCAAGAGTGCATTTAGAAGGACAGAAAGTGCATTGAGAGACGGTATGATGGTTGTTACGTTTGCAAAAAAATTTGTGAGTGATGAGAGACCTTTAGAAAGAAAAGGTAATGAACTTTCTATAAGACTTGTAGAAGGGTTAGGAACAGATGCAGAAAAATTAGTTAAAAGAGGATATTTTTTTGACAAAAAGCTTTACTCATTTAAAAATGAAATAGAAAGCGCGTGGAAATTTGCTGAACGTGCAGTAGATCATTTTAAGCCTGGTGAAAAATCTGCTGATGTACTTACCCAAGCAGAGGATTGGAGACAGAAATTAGTTCAGTATTTGAGTATTTTGCATAAGAGACTTGAAGATGAAATTAGAGTTCTTGGATTATTATTTGCTATGGAACATAGAGTAGAAGTTAAGACTGCAGGAGTTGAAAGGGAAATTCATGCACGAGGGCAAGGTCCTAGAGACTACTCGGAGGTCGGTGTGTTGATACTTAGCAACAACGAAGAACTTCGCACTATGGGATTAACAGATGCTCGAAGTGGCCAAGACATAGTTTACTGGAATGACAAATATCAAAGCTTTGAAAATGTTAGATATGAGTGGGGCGAAGGTCCCACTATTATTTATCATGGTGGGCTAGCAAATCCGAAATCAACATCAACGCATTACATGATTATAACTTCCCCTATGCATTTCGATATGGCCAGAAGGTCAGGCATAATTGTAATTAATATAAATATGCCAGCAAACGTTTATAAATTTGTCTCAGCAAATAATTTTGCCAAACTTGAAGAAATGCTAGCGTCTATATTACCAAGGAAGTGGTTCGAGTACCTCGAAAAAAAAGAAGTCAGATACGGCTCAGGGTGGCGTGAGGTGAGACGTACAATTTTTACTAGTCCAAGAGAGTATAGAGAAGGTATACGTTAGTTGTGCTTGAATCAAATTTGAGGGAGTTATTTATTATTTTTAATTATAAAAAACAATAAAATTTCACCACAACTCAATAATTATTTCTGCAACTTTTATTCAAAAAATTTATATATTAACTTTGGAAAAGGGACTTTAAAGGTGTTTTAATGGTTTCAAGGGACAGATGGCCTTCAAGGACTGCTTTTATCTACGCTGCTATTGGATCTGCTGTGGGGCTGGGAAATGTGTGGAGATTTCCTTTTTTAGCAGAAAAATTTGGCGGTGGAGCTTTTCTCATTCCGTATCTAATAGCGTTGTTTGTTGCTGGAATACCCTTATTAATTCTTGAGTTCGGTTTAGGCCAGAAAGTACAGAAAGGAGCAGTTGATAGTTTAGCTTCTATAAAAAAGAAACTTTCTGGATTAGGATGGTGGGCATTATTTACTGCTTTTATAGTGATAAGCTATTATGTTGTAATCATGGCATGGTCATTGATTTATTTGTTGGTATCATATGGAAGTCAATGGTCAGAGAATCCTGAAGGATATTTTTTCAACAACGTTTTGCAGATATCAGATGGTGTGAGTTCGATTGGGAATATAGTTCCTGCTATATTTATTGCTTTATTAATAAGTTGGATTGTTATTTACTTTGCTGTATGGAAAGGGGTTAAAAGTGTCAGCAAGATTGTTATGGTCACAGTTCCTATACCTATAATTTTGTTAATAGTGCTGTTGATTAGAGCGCTTACTCTTGATGGAGCAATGGTTGGCATTGCCCAATACTTAACGCCAGACTTTGATGCCTTATGGGATTCAGAAGTATGGATTGCAGCATTTTCTCAAATATTTTTCTCTTTAAGCATTGCATTTGGAGTTATGATTGCTTATTCGAGCTACAATAAAAAAGATTCTGATATCAATAAAAATGCATTTACTATCGGAATTGCAAATTCTGCAATTTCAATTTTAGCTGGTTTTGTGGTTTTCGGGACATTAGGTTTTATGGCCGAGCACCAAGGTGTCGCTTTGGATGAGGTTGTTGCTTCCGGACCTGGACTGGCATTTATTGCATTTCCACAAGCATTAAGCTTAATGCCCTTTGCTGGCGTCTTTAGTGTTTTATTCTTTCTTACATTGCTTACCTTAGCAATTGACAGTGCATTTTCATTAGTAGAGGCAGTAAATACAACTATTAGAGATAAAATAAAAATTAAAACCAAAACTATTGCTCTAATTGTATGCACTCTTGGATTTTTAGCAGGGATTATATACACGACGAATGCTGGATTGTATTTCCTCGATATTGTAGATCATTTTGTGACAAATATAAATCTTATAATGATTGGTATTTTAGAATGTATTGCTGTAGGATGGATTTTCGGAGCAGAAAAAATGAGGAAATATCTCAACAAGGTTTCTGACTTTAAGATTGGAGCTTGGTGGGATTCAGCAATAAAGTACATTATACCTATCTCTTTAGCAATAGTACTTGCATTACAATTAAAAATAGAATTTGCTGAAAATTATGGAGGCTATCCTGACTGGGCAATTTTAATCGGATGGGGCGCTGTTTTAGTTCCTTTGGCTATTGCTTTCCTTATACCTCAAAAGAAGGTTAAAGGAGCAAGTGCGTAGTTTTTTTCTAAAATAAAACAAGAAAAATGACATTTTTCAAGCTTATAATGCATTTTATGCATTATAAACAATAAACTTTATATAATTCTGTTCAAACTTTTTTAGTATGGATAAATTCACTATTGAGGATATGGCTGTTTTCTGCAAAAGGAAGGGTTTTGTTTATCCTAACA
>CAYXZV010000042.1:0-6822 GCA_964469645.1 uncultured Methanosarcinales archaeon
GCATATCAGCAACTTTACATGCAGCACCATCTAAAATCACATAGCTGCCTTTCTGCAAACTTCCGACACTTTGCATCTTTGTTGCCATAAAATCACCGAATTTTATTAATAAACAGAAGATTAAGATAGATTATTTATAAATATTATCAACTTTTTGCTGCAAGTTTTACATCACTGGCTTTCACTGTGACGCGGCCTGCGTGTTTTGCAAGATTTACTGCTTTTGCAGCTATCTGGTCTGCAAGATCTTCAACAGTATTCTTCAACGCTACTTTTGCCTTATCTGAAACTCTATCAGCTCCAGACTGCTTAAGTATTTTTTCCATTGCTGCCAATGGTAAAAGTCTTGAACTCATTAAACCACCCTCTTAACATCATTTGGAAATTAGGGTTGTATTTAAAGTTTTGCATACTAAAACAAAACAAATCGCTTTCTACTTTTGCGTCTCACTAAACTTTTAATCTTCTTTTCCATCTCCTCGCTATTATTAAACTTCTTCTCCATATCTTTAAACTCTCTTGTATGATGATGTGTCCTTCCATTATTGCTGCTGAACTTAAACTTCTTGTGCAGCATCTCATGATACATAACATAATCCAATAGTTCTTTATCCTGCAAAAGGACCTCGCTTATAGAAATCATGTCAGTCCCATATTCATAGCTTCCTAACCTCCTTATAGAATTGTGCCAAGACAAATTTGGCCTCTCAATCAACCCAAAGAAATATTTTTCATTGATTTTATCAAAAGATTGCTCCAATACCGGATCCGAATCTGTTTTTGAAATGCTTATATGCAGATTTTTCATAAAACTATTGTACAAATCGATATTTGTTGTTTTGTTTTTTTCCTTAAACACTCTCAACATAAGACCTTGTATAAGGCCCATTTGTATTTCTTTACTGACACCTTTCCATTTCCTGCTCAGATTGAACTGCAGAGAATTCCTACTGTACCTTACGTTAGCATTATAAGGCTTAAATTTATCTGTATATTTTATTTTTAGTTTGTAATTATTTAAGTCTTTATCCGGAAATAAGTCATTGAATGCCTGTTCCAACAGTTTCATTTTTCATTATTAATCATTATTTTATTATCATTTTTTATTGATTAATTATTATTTTTATTGATTTTTAAATTATTCATTGAATTTTTATCATTGTTATTTTTATTATTGAAATTTTTTTATTGCACTAGCTATGCACCTCATACCTTAAAATAGCAGCAACTTTTCCCATATCCCTTAACTGTACGCCTTCAGATGTTTCAGTAGAGATAATTTTCACGGTTGTACCTACAAGCTTAGCTTCTTTCTCGAACTCTTCTATTTTTTTGTCCTCCAAACTTTCTGACAATAACAAAGTATCAGCAGCCCCTAACTTCAGATTTTTCATAACCTCATCGACACCATAAGAAACCATCCCTGGCTTTGTAGCTAACAGTTCGAAAAATTTAGCCATGATTTTTTTCTCTGCAATAACTTCCTCTTTTGACAACACATCTTCGCTCTTCTCAACAAGCTCTTTCAAACCAAAATCTCCGGTGTAACTTAAATCTTTTATCGCTATGATCTTGTTTTTTACTTCCGTGGTTATATAACCTCCATCTATAAAATCGTATTTTGTAGGGCCAGGTCCTCCTACAATTATTCCCTTTAGATTTTTATTGCCTAAAAACTGGTTTTTCATATACTCTGCTACTTTCTTAAAATGCTCTTTTTTTGCACCTTCCCTTAACCTTTCAAACCTGGCAGCTGATTGGCCTCCGGCCCTGGTTTTTCCTGGAACCTCGGAATGGGTCTTAACCAAAGGTATTACTGTCTTGCCTTTAAGATATGCTACATCTGCATCCCTCCTATCAACAATAACAAGCCCATAAACCTCTTTAATGTCAAGCATGTCTCTCAATAAATCAAGAACAAACTCTTTGTCGCATCTATAGATCCTAGTATTCAAAGGCAGTGGAGGTTCCAGACTCCACACTTGGAAATCCTGTTGACCTTCTCTTTCTGCAACATTTCCAGAGAAAACAGCTAAACCGTTCTCAGGGGTTTTTTTATACAATCTCAGGTGCTGAGTCATCTTTTCCAATGAATCTATGACATTCTTTCTTGTAGCAGTTGATTTGATGTTTGTTGCAGTGCCTTTTTCCTGATCAAGATGATTGATAATCTTCACAATATCATAATCTTTTGGAATGTAAACTGACACAAGCTCTGTATGCCTGCCTTTATACTTTTCAAGTTCCTTTACAAACTTTTTCAGTTCGTGTTTTTGTTTTTCAGTTATTTGCATTTTAACCACATTGTAATCTAGAGGTATAACTACAAAAATCAAGAATAAGCTACGCAGTTATTTTATTCTTTTTACTTCGCATAATGACACCTATAAATCAAGTGTGTTTATAAATATTTTTATTGGGAACATATAAATTAAAACTAAACAGAAGGTTTTTATATTAGTATTCCAAATTAATAGTTTAATAATTACAAAAAGGGTGGTAGAATCGCAACTGTATTTTTCCAGATAATTGCAAGAAATTTGCCGAATTTGAAGTACAACCTAAAAAAATCAGGTATGAACTACAAGCCTGAAGAGTTTATTAAACGTACTTTCTTATCTGCTTTTTACATGACTACAGGCCTTATAGTCTCCCTGGCCTTAATATTGGCAAAATTCGGTGTTCTAAAGAGTGTAATGGTTGTATTTGTTCCGATAATCTTTGTTACATTGTTCACATACATGCTAAAGCTTCCAGAAGTAACGATATTAAAGAAAGAAAGGGGCATTACCAAAGAGATTGTATTTGCAGGTAGGCATCTTATAATAGAGCTTGAATCTGGTGTGCCGCTATATAATGCGTTTATTAATATCTCAAAAAATTATGAGGTTATTGGAGCTTATTTTAAGGAGGTAGTCGATAAAGTTGATCTAGGGACGAGTATGGAAGATGCTCTAACAGAAGCCGTCGAGTATATACCCTCCAACGATTTCAGAAGATTGTTATGGCAAATACTCAACTCCATAAGGACCGGATCTAACGTTTCAAAATCATTGGGAACTGTGCTGGAACAGATAGCCCGCGAGCAGACAATAGAAATTAACAAGTACAGCAAAAAATTAAATCCCTTTGCGATGTTCTATATGATAGTTGCAGTAATTCTGCCATCTTTAGGCGTAACCATGCTCGTCGTTCTGTCTTCATTTATAGAGTTTGAGCTGAATCTTACCATATTCCTAGTAATAGCTGGTCTATTGGCTTTTGTTCAATTCATGTTCCTTTCGATGATAAAATTCTCGAGACCGGCAATTGAGTTTTGAAAATGTTTAAGCTACACAAACACAATAAGATTCTAAAAAAATCAAAAGAAGATATGAAAGATGAACTAGAGCCGAAACTATCTGCTGAAAAAATAAAACCAAAATTCAGTTTTCGAGGTTTTTTCAAAAGAAAAAAACCAGATAAAAAAGAAGGCGTTATTGAAAAACACAAAAAGCAGGCAGAAAAGAGGCAAAAACACAGGATAAAAGTCCAGGAAAGAAAGCACAGGCTTCTTTATTATATTGAACGTTCAGGTCTTGGAATAGGGCCCGGGCAATTATCTAAAAAGCTTTTTAACTTGGGAGTTTCCATAAACTTGGGGATATCTGCTTTTCTGATATACCATTTCTCTGTCACTTATGGGATAACTTGGACGACGATACTGCTTTCAATACTTGCTCTCTGGGTCTTGGTTTTCGTTGTAATACTTTTTGTATTGTGGGTATTATTCTATCTAATTGTCGATTTAAAGATATTCAAAAGAAAGGTAGATATCGAAGATGTTCTTCCGGATTACCTACAGCTTACCGCCTCAAACATAAAGGCAGGTATGACAATAGATAGAGCATTGTGGTATGCTGTAAGGCCACGATTTGGCGTGCTTGCAAAGGAAATAGAGATGGTAGCAAAAGAAACCATGAGGGGGGAGGATCTAAAAACTGCTCTTCAAAAGTTTGCTAACAAATATGAGTCCGTCTTATTAAAGAGATCAGTCAACTTACTGATAGAAGGTATACAGGCCGGGGGTGAGATTGGAGACTTATTAAACAAAATTGCAATAAATATACAGGAAAACAAAATCATGAGGCGTGAAATGGCAGCGAACGTAACCACCTACGTAATATTCATATCTTTCGCCACCATAGCTGCAGCACCGGTACTATTCGCGCTTTCAGGTGTATTAATAAAGGTTATATCCAATCTTGGATCAACTTTAGGGAGTGCGTCAACTACAGGATTTGCACTCTCATTTTCAGGGTCTGGAATCAAATTAAGCGATTTCAGAATATTCGCAGTAGTGTCTTTAGTCATCACCTCATTTTTCTCTTCTATTATAATAGCCACCATAAAAAAGGGAAATGCAAAACTTGGATTCAAATATATACCTATCTTTATAGCCATTACAATCACTCTTTTTTTCGCTGCAGATTTTGTATTGGGTAAATTAGTCGGCAGTTTTGTATTATAAGGTTTAAAAACCTCCTAAATTCTCAAAATTTTAGTTAAATTTAAATATTAGTTGTTCAATAATGTTTAATTAAACTTATAGCTTATAAAAAATGAGGTGTATTTAATGAAAGCGTTTAATCATAGGAAATCACAAGCCGCTATGGAATTCTTGATGACTTACGGCTGGGCTATTTTGGTTGTTCTCGCTGCTATTGCCGCATTGGCATATTTTGGTGTTCTGAGTCCTGAAAAATTCTTACCCGAGAAATGTGTATTATCTCCAGGTCTTGCATGTGTAAGCCATAAGGTAGAACCCACACAAACAACACTGGTAATCTCTAACGGGTTGGGCAGGACAATAACAGTTGACAGCCTTACCATTGCAGGATGTACAGGTGCATTCACGAGCCAAATGAGTAGTGGAAATGAAACAACATTTACAATAACGGGTTGTAGTAATGGTGTTGCAAAAGACGCATTCAAGGGAGATGTAACCTTAGGTTACACAGAAAAATCAACTGGACTTACAAAAACAGTTTATGGTGATATTGCAACAAAAATCGAATAATTACATTAAAAATCAGTTTTAAAGAGGTGAAACCAAAAAATGGATAAGATGTTTAAGAAATCTCAAGCCGCTATGGAATTCTTGATGACTTACGGCTGGGCTATTTTAGTAGTTTTGGTCGCAATAGGAGCTTTAGCTTATTTTGGAGTATTAAGCCCAGACAACTTCCTACCGAGCAAATGTCAACTTCCAGCAGGTATTGCTTGTACTGACTTTAAATTAGATTCTTCAGGTACGGGTACAGTGACTGTGGTTTTGAGAAACGGTCTTGGCTTTGACACAACTGGTATAACTGTTGCAGCAAGCGGTTGTACAACTGATGCAACCGGATCATTAACAAATGGTCAACAAACATCGTTTGCAGCTACAGTCTGTTCTTTAACCAGTGGAAGTAAGTTTTCCGGAGACGTTAATGTCAGTTATACAAATTCAGATACTGGCTTAGCACACAAAGTCCAAGGAACAATAACTGGAAGAGCAGAGTAAGCTCTTTTTCTTTTTTTATTTATTTTTTATTTAGAACTACTTAATATACTTCTCAGATTCGCTAAACCATTTCTTCAATTCAGAATCAAAATCAGTACCATATCTATAACTAACTTGCATGATTAACACCAATAGATCTGTCAATAAATGGTTAACCCTATCTTTATTGTCTTGATTCGGCTTAAGATTATCTAGTTCTTCCTGTATAAATCCCATAAGTTCATTGAACTCGGTCTTATCCCAGCCTGCTTTCTGATCAAACTCTTTGATCTTGTCCCTTAACTCTTCAATCTTCACAATTTAAGAGTAGAATCTAAGGATATATATTAATTTCGTTCATTATTTAGCCTCATTTCCCCACCTTAATCATATAAGATATAGATTATATTGACTCAAACAATTAAAGGTCTCATTCAGCATCTATAGAGGCTACAAACAACAAATAGAATACTAACACAAATAAATCATATCAGAACATTAAAAAACTAAAGAAAAAAATAAAGAAAGTCTAAACCTTCTTTTTCTGCTTCTGGTAAACCACTATCAACACTATTCCAAGGATTATAACCACAAGTGCTATTACCCATGCTACAGGAGCTTTACCAGGTGCTTCTACTGCCTTAGGTGCTTCTACTGCTTCTGGTGGTCCAACTTCTGGAGCTTCTCCAGGTGCTGCTTCTCCTTCTGGAGCAGCTTCTGAAACCTCAACACCACCCTTTACTGCAACCGCAAAGCTGCTGAATCCAGGCGTATCTGCCTCATAATTGACATAAGTAGAGTCTGTTCCGGTTACTGTTGTAGCTAATTCATTCCATCCGTTCTTGAACCTGTATAATGCAATATCTGCAGATGCAAGGCCATTATCAGTTAGCCATGCTTTTGTTACTCTGAAACCTACTTTGAAGCTGTCTGCATCTGTATCCTTTAGGTTTTTCTTTGTAATTCTCAGATACTGGTAAACTTTTGAAGCAGCTTCTGTCGAAACAGGATTTGCTGTTAAGGCTGCAGCCTCTAACTCCACATTACTCAACTCTGATTTAGCGTTAGTAACTGACACACTAGTTACTGCTATTGTCTCTTTGTTAACATTAAGGCTCACAGATGAACCTGCAGGTACTGTACCCCAAACTTGGGCTTTTGAGTCTGAAACTGTGCTTACAGCAGCAGCTCCGCCTCCACCGCCTCCACTGCTTGATGATGAAGCTGCAGCTGCAGCTTCTGCATCAGCTGCACTTGTTGTAAAGTTAAACGTTCCATTCCTAATACAACTGGTGTTA
>CAYXZV010000043.1:0-5951 GCA_964469645.1 uncultured Methanosarcinales archaeon
AGGCAAAGATTTTATTATCAGCAGTAATGAACTTATTGACTCAGATTTTGGTGAGTTGGGCGAGTCTGTTGAAAAAAGAAGTAGTTTTGAATAATTTTAACAGGTGATAGAATATTTTAGGGTTTGAAAGGTGTTGAGTTTTTGAGGTGAATAGTTAATTTTACAAATAGTCAAATTGAATTAGTTCAAAATATTAGTCTTAATAAAAAGGTATTGTTTTATGGATTGGACTGAACTATATGTACCAAATTATGATAAATTACATTTTAGAAAAATAAAAAAAAGGCATTCTTTTACCCCAAAACTTAAGAGATTACTTAAACAGTTTCTCAATCAAGGAGAGAAAGTTTCCTTTAAAGATTCCGTAGTATCTAATGATTACTGTGTGGCAATTATTAATGAATCAAAATGGAAATTTAAAAGACTTGTTTTCTGTAAAATAAACAAAGACAAATTAAATTTTCTCTATAGTTCAAAAGATTTAATAGAAGATTATGAATCAAATAATTCAAAATTTAAACGTTTTAAAACAGATGATCCATATATTTATCTACATTTAGCCGAAGCTATTAGAAGTGAAAAGGGTGCAAATGATGAGTTCATTAAACTGATTAAAGAATTTATTAATAGAACTAATGACCAAATAGGTCGAAAAATAAAAATGGAAGAGATAAAAAAGTATTTAAAGGTGATTGAGAATAATGCATGGCTCTTTTATGAGCCAAGTATAGGCTATAAATATTTTTTATATTCATATCTTGATTTGTGTAAGTATAACTTAGCAGCTATAGCTTCAATTGCATATGCTGAATGTTTTTTCAAGGATGATAATAAAAAACACTTACATTATGCAAAAGCCTTTTTTTTGTTAGGGTGGTATAAAAAAGCTAGAATTGCATATAATAGAGCTATAAATGATAAGGATACAAACTATAATTATAAAGAATTAGATGTGTATATATATAAATATTTATGGGCATTAGGAATGGAAAAATGGGAAGAAAAAAAGAATGAAATTGCAAATGAGATATTTCAAACTGCGAAGAAATTAACAAAAAAAGACAGCCCTCACGAGAAATTAATGGACTATTTTCTAAAAAAAGTATGTTTCAACAAGGAACTTCCTTCTGTTTTTTATCAGTTTTATTTATTTGAGAAATATGGAAAGGAAGCCATAGCTAAAAGTAAACATGATGAGGAGCAGCCCGACAAATTCATGTTATTAGGAGAAGATATTCTTGAGAATTTACGATATATAAAAGAAAACATTACGTCAGAAAAGTCATCACACAAACAAATTAATGATGATAAAAAGGAAAAGTTAGAAATTAATTTTACCCCAAACAAAATATTACTACCAAACAAAAAGCCTTTAAACAAAAATGTCCATTTCATTCTTTTTGAAAATATTATTTTAAATGGACGAATTAACTGGTTGTGGGGTTTTGTCCTATTAAGTATATGGACGCAGACAAGAAATAAACTAATTGATGACCCAAAGTATCAATTTGGTAACTATATTTCTTCTAAAGTTATTCATTATCTTTCAAAAGAGAAAGAAAATTTTGAATGTTATGGTTTTGTTGCTGAATCTGATGATGATAAAAACGAGTGGTGGATAAATTATAAAAATTCCAAAGTTGAATGCAATTTATTAAAGTCAAGAAATTTCTATGAAAGTGCCAAAAAAGAATTTGATAATGGAGATATTTCTAAAGCTATTGAAAAATTAAACTTAGCGATTTCACCTAATGGTTATGAAACTGTGAAATTTATTAATGCATATAATTTACTAATTAAGTGTATTTTTAAGGTTGATTACAAAGATATTTCTGAAACTTTACTAAGCAAAATAAAACGTTTTCTTATATGGTATAAAATAAGATTGAGCGAAACTGTTTTGGTTATTAGAAATATTTACATTGAAAATAAAATTTTATTAGAAACAAATGTTAAAGATGAATTAACTAAAATAGAAAAGGAATTGGAAAGGTCAAAAAAAAGCTATAAAGCAATAGAAAAGAGAATATCAATTGATGAAAGCGATATAGAATATGAAAATATAGTAAATCTTATTCACACTCTAAGAAAGACAATATATGACAAGATTATAATTGAAGGAAAGATTAAGGATTTTATTTTTAACACTGAGGAATTTAATGAATTTAAAAATAATAAATATCTGAAAGAAATATTTATAAAGGGTAATAAGTCTTTAAGAAAACAAAAACCCAATTTATTAGACATTGAAGGTACTGTAGATTCTATTTTGTTAATTTCAATACAAAGGGGAATTGATTTTGACAGGGCTAGTGATTTAGAGTCAATTATAAATTATCTTAACAAAGGATTAAAAAAAGAAATAAATGATTTTGTCAAGGGTGGAAAGCCTCTGAGGGAAAAATTAGAAGCCGAGCTTGATAAGGTAAAATTTTCAACTAAGGGCAAAAGAATTTTGCCCAAGTCAACAAAAAACTAAAAGAGTACACTATGTATAGCTTATTCTTATTACATCATAAATCTTTTCGTTTTCAACTTTTAATTTTGAATTTAATTTCTTTATCTCATTTCCTTCCAAAAAATCCAACTCGATTAACATAGAATCATTAGAAAATGTTGCCCCTTCCATGTCATTCCGAAGAAAATCAATATAATTTTTTTCATCATCAATATTTACTGGCAAAAACGTTGTTCCGTCTGCCCTATGCTTTGGCCCAGAAATCTTAATACAGTCTAACCCTTCCCTTACTAAATAATCCAAAGTTTTCTCCATTTTTGAACCTTTGCGATAGCCGTCCGCCATATAACTAATTAATATTTTAAGCGTTATAAGTTTTATGGTGCTTTTGAACTCCTTTCTATTTCCTCCATTGTCCACTGTAATTAGACCTCTGGAGTCGTTCCGAATAAATTCCACAGTAATAGGTATAGGTAAAATTTAAAAAGAGTAGAGAGTCAGAACGGTTCCGAACGAATTCTAAAGCTTATTTATAAAGGGATTTTTTATTTCAATAACGAAATGAAAGGAGCCACTCGTGCAAAACCAAATAAAAGAAGAAATCCAGAAATTATTAAATCACGGCACAAACATAGAGCACATCCGACCATCCATAGATCAAATTCTGCTCCATAAATTACTTAATAAGGAAACTGAAGGAAGTAATGATTCAAAAGAAGTTTTTAAACTCACTTAAGGGGGTAACAAATGCAAATAGCTAATAAATATCTTGAAGATTGTAAAAACATAATCTGCAAAGAAATATTTAATGATCCTAATTTGGCTGAAAAATGCCATGTTAGTTATGGATTTCCTTCAATATCCGCGCTTGCTCCAAAGGTAAGAAAAATTGGAGAGGCTTGGCAACATTCCGGAACAGAAGCGATTTTTATTAACCCTTGCTTATTCAAAAAAGGTAATCATATCAAAGTATTAGGGGTTCTAATACATGAACTTATCCATATTCAAATTGGCGTTAATAAAGGGCATAGAAATGGCTTTAAAGCTGCAATGAATTATGTTGGGCTAACAGGTAAACCGACAGCTACAGAAGTTGGAAAAAATCTTTTAGAACGTTTAAACGCTTTAAATTTACCTAAAATGCCTGATTTGAATTTGGATTACAACAGAAAAAAAAAGGACAGCACAAGATTAATTCTTTTAATGTGTTCCTGTGAGAGAAAAATCAGGGCTTCAAATACAGTAATTGATAAAGGAGGAATAACTTGTAGCTTATGTAATACGGAATTTAAGACCGTTTAAACGGCTTAAATTAAAATTTTGACCTAATGGTAAAGAATTAAAAATCAACCACTGAAAGGAGGCTTTATGAACACAATAAATCAAAAAATAACAGAATTTTCAAAGAAAAGTAAAATAATAAAGGGTTTTAATCCTTTCAATAGTAAGAATAAATTCGGTTGTCCGACTCGCCTTTGTTGCAATGTATATGTTGGATGTCTTCATCGCTGTTCATATTGTTATAACTGGTGGATGAAAGATTTTGAAAATGCCAGGCAAAAAAAGAATTTTGAAAAAAACATAGAAAAAGATGTTGAGCTCATTTTTAGACTTGGGTTGGAGAACTTAATAATATCTATCTCGAATAGCACTGATGCATTTCAAGAACCCATAGAAAGCAAATATAAACATTCACTCCTTTTATTAAGTCTTCTTTCAAAAAGAAATTTAAAGGTTCTCATCCTAACAAAAAATCCTTCAAAGCTTTTAGAAAAAGAATATCTTGAAACCTTAAAACCAGACAACACTGCAATTGAGGTCTCAATTCCTTTCTGTGAGCAAAGGAGTGATATAGAGCCTTTTGCACCTGCACCTATTGAAAGAATAATCGCCGTAAAAGAATTAATCAAATCTGGCCTTCATAATGTAAGTGTCAGGATAGATCCCATCATACCTAATATTGCCAACAATAAAACCGGACAATCTCCTAATGAAATAAAGGAACTAATTAACTCTTTATCATCTATTGGTGTTAAACACGTGTGCTCAAAAGTTTTAAGACTTGTCGGAGCTATTAATAAAGCTAATCCCTTTTTTTATTCTGAATTAAAAAATTTCTATAAGGCAAATGGTTCATGGGAAGGCAATTGCTATCAGTTAAAACCTGAAATTAGAGAAGACCTATTAAGACCTTTGTATGAGGCTTGCTTGAGTAAAGGAATAAACCTTTCTACCTGTTATGAACAAGTAAAGTTCCCTGGTGTTTTTAGATGTGATTTAGCATTAGAAAAGCTTGGTGTTAGTAAAGGTTGAAAAATTAATCTTGATAGTAAATGAAAGGAGGAAATGTCTATGAGTACCAACTCAACAATTGAATGGACTGAATGTACCTGGAATCCGATTACCGGCTGTAAAAAAGTAAGCACCGGCTGTAAAAACTGCTATGCCGAAAGAATGGCAAAGAGACTAAAAGCAATGGGCAATGCAAATTATGTGAATGGCTTCCAATTAGCTCTGCACAATCATTCATTACAAATCCCGTTTCGCTGGAAAAAGCCCAGACATATTTTTGTTAATTCCATGAGCGATTTATTTCATGAAGATGTTCCATTAGATTTTATTAAAAAAGTCTTTGAAGTTATAAAACAGGCAAACTGGCACACGTACCAGATATTAACAAAAAGATCTGAATGTTTATTACAGCTTGACTCCACTTTGCACTGGGCTAACAACACATGGATGGGCGTTAGTATTGAAAATAGTGATTACACATACCGCTTAGATCATCTTAGGCTAACTAACGCCGCTCTTAAATTTATCTCATTTGAGCCTCTACTTGGTCCTATTTCAAAGCTCAATTTAAAAGGAATTAATTGGGTAATTGTTGGTTGTGAGTCCGGTCCTAGGGCAAGACCAACTCAAATTGAGTGGGTTCGTTTAGTTAGAGACCAATGCCATAAAGCCAAAGTACCTTTTTTTCTAAAACAGTTAAAAAATGATAAAGGAAAGCTAATTAAAATGCCTTTATTAGACAACAAAAGATGGGACGAAATGCCCAAGCATTAAATATCCCCGCCATTTGCGGCGGTTATTAAATCAGATCTACGTCATAAAAAGAGTGAAAATGAAAAATCAAACGAAAAGATATTGTTTGGGATGTATGACAATCCTCGTAAATAAAACTTATAAAGGAGTTGTTAAGAATCTATTAAGAAGTCTTAAACTTGCTTCCTATTTTAGGGTTTTTGTTCACAATTCCATTAAAAGCAAAAATGAAAAAGTAATTTTAAAGCTAGGTGAGGAAATCATTTTAATTTATCCATATTAATTTTATAGAAAGAAGGTGATGCTCCACAAATAAATATTAGGTAATTATTTTAACAACATTTTATTAACAATTTTATATGGAGGTTATAGAAATGAAAGACAAAACCACAGTTCAAAAAAGAAAAGCAAGAAAAAGTAATGGCATAGAAACGATTTTTAAATTCAT
>CAYXZV010000044.1:0-5072 GCA_964469645.1 uncultured Methanosarcinales archaeon
TTTATGAAAATGTCGTATAACGGTCGTTATATTCACTTTTTTAGACACCTATAGAAAGGCTTACGCCGTAAATCTTAACTGAGAGGCACTTTCACATAATCTCGGTAGATTATATGGTTCACTTCGTTCTCCTAAGTTTTTACTTTAGGGGGAGTTCTAATTTTCATCTTTCTTCCTTCGTTTGTTTGCATCTTCCCCGAATTTTTCATCATATTTTTTAACCATTTCGTTGTCTTTTTCATCTTTCTTCCTTCGTTTGTTTGCATCTTCCCCGAATTTTTCATCATATTTTTTAACCATTTCGTTGTCTTTATGTTCTATTTGCTTATTATCTTCTAATGCACTCAAAACATCACGAGTGATTTCTTCTTTTATTTCAGAATTACTTTTATTTTCAATAAATCTACGTGCTTGTACTGCTGCTACCATAATTTCTTTACTTTCATCGGCTGAAAATCCTTGGTTTGTTAAAGATGCTATTGTTCCAGCGATAACATTTCCGTATACATCAATTTTTAATTGATTTTTAGTGTTTGTACGTTGTGCATTTGCTAAAAATCCTGATGCGCGAGTTACTTTAAATTTAACTGATTGTCTTAATTTATGTTCATCAGCCATGCATAGTTTTCCGTTCCACCTTACAACTACTTCTTTTCCACCATTTTTAAGTCTCAAATCTTCCATCACCATAGTATTCAATCTTTTATATTTCCCACTGTATTCAGTGTATGTTTCTTCATTACAACCCTGCCAAGTTTTGATAGATATATCTTTCTCAGTTAATATTGCTCTTTCTCCTTGAGTATTCTTTATATCTAATATTTCCCAAATATCTTTTGCAATAGGTATCCCTACAATTCTTGGTAGTGCTTTTTGGTATGTCATTTTTATTTCCCCCATTTATTAATAGTGTTTTCAATTCTTTTTAGTACTGGAGGTATATTTTTCTTGAATTCTAATAGTGTCTCTCTCAGTGAAGACTTCATTTGAGCATTGAAATATTTGTTATCCAATTTTTCTTCTTCAATTTGATCTAAGACTCCTTCTATAGAAAACATTTTGCTCCTAGTAGATAAGATTTCGTCTTTAAGTCTTTCAACAAATTGATTGACTAAAAGTTTTTTATCATCTCTTTCAGTTTTAACTTCACCCTCTTCTAGAATTTTGGGTACAGTTTTTATTTGCTCTGTCATTTTTTTTATTGCAGCTACACCGACTTTCTGTTTTTCTTGATTTAGACCTTTTAATTTAATTGCATCTTCCACTGATACATTTCCTCCTAAAACAGCATCCTTAACTTCATCATTAATTTCCTTATTTTTCATAACTTCCCTCATTGGACGTATATCTTTATGAACTGTTAAATCTGGATTTTTTTTAACAGCATCTAACATCTTTTCAGCATCTTTTTTATCCAAGCCCTTAACAGATTCAGAAATCTTAAAAAAATCTACTTTACCGCTTTTTGCTAATTCTACAGAATTTTTATCTGATAAAACTAAAAAAATATCCTCGACCCAAGTAGGCGTCAAACTAAATTTTTTACATATCTCTTTTTTGGTAAGACCTAGATTTTTTAAATCATATATGGCCTTTGCTTTTTCATACGGGGAAAGTGGTAAATTCATAAAATCGTGGCTTATTTGTTCAATTTTTTTCTGTTTTGCACTTGTTTCTTTTCTTATTACTGGTAAATCCTTTAATCCAATCGATTTCGCAGCAAAATATCTCCTATGACCATTTGTAATGACATTGTCATGGTCTATTTTTAAAGGTTCCAAAATTCCAACTTCTTTTATATTATCCGCCAATCGACTTATTTCTTTTGGGTCAATCTTAGTTCTAATATTCCCCTTATCTACTTTCAATTTCTCTATACTCATAATTTCTATTTCCATTTTCTATTTTCCCCCATTTTCGAAACCCTTAAATAAGGTTTAATTTCGAGTTTTCCTTTTTTAATGAGATTTATGGATGACTTTATAAATGTTTTGTTTATTTTATCAATTTTACATAGAAACTAATATTTGCCACTTTTAAAAGACAAATCTTTAATAAAGCAATATGTTCCTAGTAAGAAAACCTTATGGACGTTGATTGATTGAATCAAAAAGATAAAATTAGCAAAAATTATATAAGATAAATCTGAAAGTTAAATTTATAATCAAAAATGGAAGCTGAATTGATTAAAAAATATGAGGAGCAAGGTATTTCAAGTAATGAATTAAAAAAAGTTAACAGTATTTTGAAACTACCAAATGAGAAACTAACTTCTTTTGCTAGGAATAGGAGAATTGAAGCTTTTAAAGAAGCAATATCTTGGGAAAGAGGACAAAATCAAAATGATAGAAAAATTACAATTTTATATCACATAAGAGAATATTCTGTAGCAGTAGGTAAACCTGGAAAAGAAGCAGATCCAAATTATAAGGGATTTGTACACTATATCACCAAGAAGAAGGGGAATAATCCCCATGATATGAATCCACAAATCTTAAAAAATGGAGTTAAAATAGATAAAGATTTTACTTTTGAAGAAATGTTTGAGTATGTTGAAAGTTTGATGCATTCTGATTTGTTCGCTTTAGAATTATTGGGAATGTTATTATTTAGGACTGCCTTTATGTTAGACCATAAAAAAGATAAAAATGGAAAATTGCGTTATTGTCCTCCAGATGAGATTATAAAGATTGTGGAAAGAAAAATATCTTCAGTTATAGATATACCTACATTGGTTTTTCTACATTTTTTAGAAGTTTTATCATTAAATGAAGACATTAAAGCAGATGCAGGTGGATACGGAGATTTTAAACAAGATTATGGAAGGATTAATACGTTACTTACTTTTGCTAACCTTGTTATTGTATTACTTAATAGGAAATCAATTGCAAGATTTGCAGGTCAATTTACCAGACCTCCCAGAGGTATGGCTCCTATTGCAAAAACACAAAGAGGAAAATTATTTGAATACTACCCATTATTAAATCCAGAATTATTTAGTTAAATATAAAGTATATTAAACTTTTTTCATAATCACACACCTATTCGTCTTAGTCCCATCACCAGGTTTTTTTCTTGCAAATGCTTTAGAAATCTTTGGTGCTGTTATATCACTTATTAAGACTCTTTCAACTTCAAAACCTGTTTCATCTGCTAAATCGACAATTAATTCATCAAGATTTATTTTGCCGTTTCTTACATCTCCTACTTCTATAATACAATACTTACCCTTTTTCAATACTTTATTCATTTCAAGAATACTCCTTTTTATAAAGTACCTATATTCTTCGATGTTGCCAGTTTGTACTAAGATTTTTCTTAATTTCTCTCTATCATAGCCCAAAAACCAAAATCTTAACCAATTATCATCAATGTAATTAATTACATTCAAAAAAGGTGGAGATGTAATAATTAAATCTACCGGTTTCTTAATTTTTGCAGACATTTTATCTGTAGACACCGGAATGATTAGAGACTCAGAATTTGTTTTGATAGTGTCTGTTAAAACCGTTGTAGCTTTTTTTAGGATACTTCTCTTTGTATCTCTATAATCGGGTTTTAATCCCCTTTTTTTGCTCTGTTTAATAATTCTGTCTTTAGATAGGGATATAACATTAAATGTCCAAATGGAAAAGAATGATGGGGAATGTCCATGCAACCTTCCTAAAATAATTGTCCTTATCAAATTATCAACAGGATTGTCTTTAAGCTGATTCTTTAAATTTAAAATCTCAGAATAAGTTTTTTTGTGATAAATATCTTTGAATTCTTCATAACCTTCTGTTAATTCTCTTGAAAAATCTATTTCACCTAATCTTTTTTTAACTTGTTTTAATGTAACTGAATTTAATTTAGATTTTGCAATAGAGAGAGCTAAAGGAGAAACGTCAACTCCAATTCCAATCCTATCCATTTGGTTTGCTTCAAAAACAGTTGTTCCTCTACCTGCAAATGGATCAAGTACAACATCGCCTTTCTGAGAAAAATGTTTTATGAAAAACTGAGGTATTTGTGGGGCAAAACAAGCTTGATAAGGTACAATATAATGTAAACTATGTCCTTGTCTTTGTTTTTGTATCCAGAAAACGCCTTCGTCCACCCTTATTTTTTCCCCATTAGGGTACTCTTTAAAATAAGTATCTTTATGATCTTCCACTCCTTTTAAGATATATTCCATTTAAACTACCTCTTTTGAATTCTGATAATTGAAATTTTTATCCGTTTTTAGATAATTATATGATTACTCCTTTATATACTTTACGCGCACATGTCCAGTGGGTTGTTTCCCAAAACCATTTAAACTCCAATACCCCTATCAGCAAAATGCCCTACAAATTCAGTCCTTCATCTTTGTCTTTACTAAAAGAATGCCCTAGATGTTTCTGGCTTAAATTTAACAAAGACATCAAAAGACCAGACTCCATATTCCCTTCTTTACCTTCTGGTATGGACAAGATTCTAAAGATACACTTTGATACATATATGGAAAAAGGAGAACTTCCTCCAGAACTGAAAGAATTCAATGGAAACCTTAAGCTATTTGATGATGTTGAATTGCTAAAACTCTGGAGAAGTAATTTTAAAGGTATCCCTTGGGAAGATAAAGAGGGCAACCTATTCAGGGGAGCTATAGACAATCTGTTAAAAAAAGGAAAAAAGTTGATTGTCCTTGACTACAAGACAAGAGGTTACCCTTTAAAAGACGATACTGCAGAGCATTATCAGGATCAAATGGACATCTATAACCTATTATTAAGGAAAAATGGCTATGAAACAGAGAATTATTCCTATTTACTGTTCTATCATCCTGATAAGGTAAATGGACATGGTGATGTTATTTTCCATACCGATTTAGTGAAGATGAAAGTAGATATCAAAAATGCTGAAAATATATTTATTGAAGCTATAAAAGTTCTAAAAGGAAAGATTCCTAAAGCAAGTGAAGAATGTGGTTATTGTAAGTGGGTTGAAGAATGTAGTTAAATTTCTATGATTATAAAAGTTAAAAACGACTATTAGAACTCCCCCTAGTCCTGCGGACATTTACTCTGCTACGCAGGATTTATAGTAAG
>CAYXZV010000045.1:0-1335 GCA_964469645.1 uncultured Methanosarcinales archaeon
ATGGTACTAAAAACATGCTCCTTACGAATAGCTGCCAGTATTTTAAATCTTTTGTTTGGCTTTTAACATACAGGTTAAATAGCATCTTCCCGGGGCTCTGCCCTAATTTTTTCTCAAAAAGAACAAAGTACAAAATTGCCAAAGCCGTGACAAAAAACACAATAACAGTTATGGAAGTACTGTTGCTGCCGCTTACGAACTCCATTGTTTTGGAGAAAGAACCTGTCGGAACTATTTTGCCCATCAAGCTTCTGAATGGGAATAATATGATCATATCTATGATTAATATGTCTATTATGAAAGCAAGAAGCCTTTTTAAAATAGATGCCTGCGCAAGAATTGTTTTCCCTTTACCAGCCATAGATTTCATGAATTTAAGATTATATATAAAAATTTGGTTTTCATAACAACCCCAATATCGAAAGATTTATATACATTCATTGGGGATATTGTTTAAAAGAGGTTGATAATGGTAGACTTTAAAAATCAAAAGTTGTTAATTGGGATAATAGCTATCGTTTTTCTTATCATCGGTCTGTCACTTGGGGAAGTCTTGTCATCAAACTTAGACCAGGTTAGTACAGAAGCAGTAATTATTGGATTGCTTATAACTATAATTATTATACTTCTAATATTAGGGAATATCATAGTTGAAGTCAGAGCAGCAGTTGAGTCTAAAAAAGGGGGAAAACAAAGATGAAGAGGAAATCACAAGCAGCACTAGAGTTCTTAACAACCTATGGTTGGGCTTTCTTAGTTATTTTAATCATGATAGGAGCATTAGCTTATTTCGGAATATTAAGACCAAGCAGATTGCTTCCAGACAGATGCAATTTCGGTCCTGAAGTTGATTGCCAGGATTTCCAGATAGCAACAACAGGAGACACTATTAAAGTAAAACTAAAAAACAACGTCGGAGAGGCAATTAAAATACCTACTAACGGTGTGACTGCAGATGCCGAATCATCGACTGATTTAACTTGTACTGCTACAACTTCAGTCCCAGCCATTACAGAAGTATGGCCAGCTGGCACCATTAAAGATTTCACTTTCTCTAGTTGTGGATTAGGAGGAGTTGGATTTGTAGCTGGCGAAAAAGGAAAGGTTTCAATCCAATTGAGCTATTACTCTGTTAGAAGCGGTTCAGGGTATATGCACAATATTGATGGAGAAATCTTCGGTACAGTTATTTAATTCTTTTAACTTTTTTTAAAGAAATAGAAACATTTATATATAATTATCACAATAAAAATTGTAAAAGAGGATTTAATATGAAAAGGAAATCACAAGCAGCTTTAGAGTTCTTAACAACCTACGCATGGGCATTCTTAGTTA
>CAYXZV010000045.1:1435-4981 GCA_964469645.1 uncultured Methanosarcinales archaeon
AAAAAGAGGTCAAATCACAAGCAGCTTTAGAGTTCTTAACAACCTACGCATGGGCTTTCTTAGTTATTCTGATAATGATAGGTGCACTAGCTTATTTCGGAGTGTTAAGCCCTTCTAAATTACTTCCAGACAGATGCAATTTCGGTTCTGAAGTTAGTTGCAGTGATTTTGTGATTACTTATGGGACTGCGTCAGATGGAAGTGAGGGCAAGGTAATACTTAGATTAAAAAACAATGTCGGAGAGCCAATTAAGGTAGAAGGCTTAGCATCAACAGGATCAACTGGAATCACTATTTCGACTGAAGCTGAAGCATATTCTTGCACCTTAGCAGCGATTGATGATTCCACTGGTACAACCAGTTTTACTGCATCTCCTAAAACTTATACATGGAATTCAGGTGATGTGATAACTGTTACTTATGATCCTTGTGATGCAGGAGCTGTCGGCTTTGTAAAAAGCAGCAAAGCAAAAGTTTTAGTGGACATAAATTATTATTTAGCAAAATCAAGTTCTGCCTTTAAGCACGAAGTAGCAGGCGAAGTATTCACAACAGTAACTTAATTAAGAAAGATATTTAAAGAATAATTCTAAAAATATGACCTAGAGGTTTTATTATGAAAAAAGAGGTCAAATCACAGGCAGCACTAGAATTCTTAACAACCTACGCATGGGCTTTTTTAGGAATATTAATTACAATTGGAGCTTTGTATTATTTCGGAATTTTTGACTTTTCTAAATTTCTTCCTCAAAAATGCTTATTCCCATCCCAATTTGAATGCTTAGATTTCAGTTTTGTAGGTGAACCGACTAACGAAGTCAGATTCAAGCTTGTCAATAATATGGGGGAACCGATAGATGTTGATGCAACCGGTTACACCTTAACAGATGATGCAGGAAGCACTTTATGCACAGGTGCACCTGGAGGATTCTCCTGGCCGGACGGACAAGAGGAAATTTTTACATTTAGTGGTTGTACAGGAGGATCTTTTGTTACAAAATCAAGAGCAGAAGCAAAAATTAGTATAACTTATTGTGCTCCTGCTACAGCTGGTTGTACTGATATCCCACCAAACCCTTCAGTACAGCACATAGTAAAAGGAAAAATCACAGCAGTTGTAAACTCACCATGAGACTAAAAGCACAGTCAGCAATAGAATACTTGATGATAATTGCATTAACTTTAGGGATAATAGTCCCTACTGCATATCTTTTTTTCAGATACACATCTGAATCGAGTGTTGAAGTTTCTTATTCCAAGATAAACCAAATAGGCAGGAACATAATAGACACAGCAGAAACAGTTTATTATTCGGGAGAAGGATCTAAGATTGTCTTGGAAGTTAACATGCCTGAAGGAATAGACGACATTTATGTTCTGGCTAAAAGAGAATTAGTATTTAAGACATTTTCAGAGATTGGAGACAATGAAATGGTTTTCTTTTCATCAGCGAGCATACCCCTAACAGAAGCTCCAGGTGATTTGTCGGTGATTACAGGAGAAGGCCTAACTAAAATTAAAATTGAAGCAATTGACGATGGGGCTGGAGGAACAGAAGTCCGTATAGAAAAAGTTTAAGTAGGATAAATTGCTAAAAAAAAACAACGCCCAATTTGCAATAGAATTTATTGTTTTGATAGCATTCATGTTTTTGATATTCATAGGATTCATCGCAGTCATAACATCCAAAGTGCTGGAATCAAAGGAAACTGAGAAGCTTGGAATTGCAGAGGATGTATCCACATTGATAAAAAACGAAGTAGAGCTTGCAAAGGCTGCAAGCAACGGTTACAGTAGAACGTTTTCCCTTCCCGACAAAATAGGAGGAAATATTTATACAACGCAAATTATTGACAATAGGGAGCTTATCATTACTTATCTTGGCCAGGAACACGTTTCATTTTTACCGAATAAAGTTTGCGGAGACACATTTTTGCCAAGCAATGAGATTGACAAGGAAAACAATATTATATGTGCAAATTCCAATTTAGACCAAACACAATGCCAGAATGCGCAGAGTGCTGGCCTTTGCGACGGCATTGATGATGAATTATTGCCAGGAGCAAAATGCTGTTGTTTTTTGAGATATGCAATTTGTGGCCCCTTCCCATAAAATGAAAAAGAAGCCAATAATAATATTTTTTGTTTTAATTATTTTTGTAATCCTATTTGCAAACTTCGTTTCTCCTGCGTGCCCGAGGACACCATATGATACTAATTTGCTGAGGGGCCATTTAAGGACTATTGTATTAAATTATCTGTCTGACCCTACTGCTTACGAATTAGATCCTGATTCTTATTATGACGGAAATGAGATTCGTGATTTGCTTCAGTTCTATAAGGATAAGAAAAATGAAGGAAGCCTTTTTGTGGATAATTGTGATGTTGAAGCAAGTCCGTCATTAAGTAATAAGTTTGTATCTACTATCCTTAGAAAGACAGTTGAATTCATAACAGAATGCAATGATGGGGTTGATAATGATGGGGATCGTGCACGTGATTTAGATGACTCCGGTTGTACGAGTATATTGGATGAAGATGAAACAAATTGCGGAGATGGAATTTGCGAAGCCAGTTCTGAAAGCTGTTCATCCTGTAGCGCTGATTGTGGTGTTTGTCCAATACCTGCAATAACTATAATGACAATGAAAAGCGCCTCTGGAAACGCAATCTCATTCAATGATTATGGAGATGCAATTTTGAAAGGATCATTACAGCAAAATGTAATAAACCCCTCACCTACAGGAGATGATGAGTTTATTTTTATTGGTAGTGATGGAAATACTGTTGCAATAGTCAATATAGTTACAGGCAATATGGAAATAAAAGGAATCTTGTTTAGAAATCAGGCTTCATTAAGCCCTTCTCCAGGCAGTGATTTTATTGTGAAAAAGGATGATGGCAGCATAGTAAGCTATATCGATAACTCTGGAAATTTATATTTGAAAGGGTTTTTGACGGAAAATGGAAATCCTTAAATAATCCATATGAAATGAATAAATAAAAAAGGGGCAGTTTGGATGAATTACAATAAGATTTTAAGATTTAATTTTCTTATAGTTGTATTTGTCTTCTTCTCTATTGTTGTAATTGCTGATGATTTGGTAGTTGATAGCACTAGTGGAAGTCCTTTTATGACTGTAGAAAGAGATAATGAAGCCCATATCAGCATAAAAAATACTGAAGTTGGTGGACATGAGTATAGGCTGGTGTCAGCTGGTAGCTGTCCTCTTTGTGGTATAGGATTAGGAAAATTTGCTGTTTATGATGCAACAACAGGTACTACTCCGTTGGTAATAGATGATGTTGGTAGTGTGGGAATTGGAACTCCAAGTCCGAATGCAAGATTAGACATTCTTAATACCCTTCAGATTAGTGATTTTGATAATCTGGCTACAATTACTTCAGAGGTCTATGGAAAGAGCCTACGGTTCAAAGCCCGAGGCGGTGATGTGCCTGATTTAGTAGTATCCACCACCGGTGAAATCGGGATTGGGACTGCAGATCCCGATTCAGAATTGCATGTCAAAGGATCCCTTGCTCATG
>CAYXZV010000046.1:0-4613 GCA_964469645.1 uncultured Methanosarcinales archaeon
CTTCTATGTCTGGATGATCAACCCTCAATATTCCCATCAATGCTCCTCTTCGTAAACCGCCTATCTTTATCTGTTCTGTAACTGCATCAAAGATCTTCATGAATGACAACGGACCTGAAGAAAATCCTGTAACTGATTCTATCACGTCATTTTTTGGCCTTAATCTTGAGAAATTAAATCCAGTTCCAGAGCCGGATTTTGATATCTTTGCTGCGTAATGCAGTGACTTAAAGATTGAATCCAAGTTATCTTCTACTGGAAGAACAAAACAGGCTGCGAGTTGTTGTAAGGATCTACCGGCATTGAATAAAGTTGGAGAATTAGGCAAAAAATCAAGGTTTGCCATTAAATTGTAGAATTCTTTTGCTGTTTTTTCTATTTTGCTTTTGACTTTCTTGTTTTTTCTTATTAGATTTTTGAATTGTTTTGTTTGTACAATTTGGTAATATTCATCATTACTTTCATTCTGTAAATTATTTATTTCCTCTTTTAATAAGTATTTAGCATCTGCCAATGCGATATTGTTTGCAACACGTTTGAACAAATCTTCGGGTTTTTCAATTACTTTGCCTTCTTTATTTTTCTTCAAATACCTCTTTTCAAGTATTTTTATTGCATTATCGCTCAGACTTAATTTTGGCATTTTTTCAGTATTCGATACCTTTTCTTGCTTTTTGTACGCACCCGTACAACAGTGTATGGGGATGCTTTCAGCATCCCGAGACGAATTCTAACTTTTTAGTATTCAATACCTTTTCTGGCTTTTATACCTTTCTGCCAGGGGTGCTTTATACTTTTAATGTTTTGTACATAATCCGCTTTTTCGATTATCTCTTCAGGTGCGTCACGGCCGGTAAAAACCAGTTCAACATTGCCATGATTTTCTATCAAATCCAAGACTTCCTTCATAGGTATTAAACCTTTGTCTAATATGACATTTATCTCATCTAAGATAACCATATCATAGGCTTTGGAATTAATTATTCTTTGTGCATGATGGAATCCTACCATAGCGGCTCCTTTCTCTTCCTCATCAGGTTTAAAAACGAATTTGCTTCCTTTGTCTCTAAATTGGTCAAGTTTCTTTTGCCTTTCTCTTACAGCATCAACACCAAACTGCTCTATATCCATCCCTTGCAGGTGTTTTTCTATTATATATATCTCTCCGGTATTTCCGGATTTAAGGAATTGGATCATGTAAACTCTTAGGTTGCTTCCCAAAGCCCTGACAGCAAGACCCAATGAAGAAGTTGTTTTTCCCCTGCCATCACCGGTTATAACATGGACTAGTCCAAGATTGTCTTTATCCTCGTCACCCTCAACGACTATCTTCTTTTTTATCTTTGTGACCATATCTAAGAGGGTAAAATGGTAAGATATTTAATGTTTTTGTGCGTACCCGCACACCAGTGCACTCGAAAATCCTTTTGGATTTTCAGTGTCCTGAAAATGCGGAGCATTTTCATGATATGGGGACGTCTGCGACGTCCCGAGACGGAGCACTATTGAAGAATCAGTCAAACAAATTTCTTTATCTTTTCCTGGGTCTTTTTCATCTCTTCATCGGTGTATTTCTTATGCGACCATTTGATCCTTAACCTGTCATGTTCAAATCTGGGTATTATGTGGATGTGTGCATGAGCGACAACTTGCCCTGCGACTTTTCCGTTGTTCATCACCACATTATAGCTGCCGTTGCCTATGGACAAAGATAATGCTTTTGTGACTTTTTTTGTAGCTATGATCAGGTTTTTTAAGTCTTCATCAGGCAGATCCAATAATGTTTCATAGTGTTTTTTTGGAACAACCAAACAATGTCCTTTATTCGCTGGCATGATATCAAGAAAGCTTATCGTGTTGTCGTCTTCATAGACCTTTGTTGCCGGAGTTTTTCCATCGACAATCCTGCAGAAAATACATTCTTCCATTTTTTTATTCCTCTTTTTATTTTGGGAAGATTAGGTTATTATTAATAGTTTTGGAAAAATGGACCGGTCGGGATTTGAACCCGAAGTCTTATGGGCATTTAGAGTCTCCCAAGCCAAGGGAACATGATACCAGGTTTCACCACCGGCCCAATAAAGTAGGGAAAATTTACAATAGTTTAAAAACATTATTAATTAATATAATAAATAAAATTCAATAAAAAAATAATCCAATAATTTAAAAAAGAATAATAATTATAAATAAAAATAATATACTCCAAAAAATGGATGAAATTCTATTTCCTCATGATAAGATAAGGGATGTGCAGGATGTAGTTGTTAAGGATGTCTTTGAAGCTATAAAAAATAAAAAAAATGCTATAATCCATGCTCCTACAGGCATTGGAAAGACAGCTTCTGTTTTGGCTCCTGCATTGAGCTTTGCTATGGATAAGGATATTACAATATTCTTTTTGACATCAAGGCAGACCCAGCATAATATAGCTGTGGATACTTTAAAGCAGATAAAGAAGAAGCACGGAAACAATATCAGGGTTGCAGATATTATAGGCAAAAAATGGATGTGTTTGCAGGAAATAGATGCTTTGCCTTCTGGTGATTTTGTTGATTACTGCAAAAAATTAAGGGATGATGACCAATGCGAGTTCTATATCAACACAAGAAAGAAATCAATGAGGCCTACTGTTGTGGCAGAGCAAAATCTGAATGAATTGAAAGTTTTAGGGCCGCTGCATGTTGATGAATTGATTTCAAACTGTGAAAAACCAAAACTTTGCCCTTATGAGATGGTTTCTTTGTTGGCCAAAGAGGCTAAAGTTGTTATTGCTGATTATAATCTTATTTTTAATCCTATTATCAGGGACAGTTTATTTGCAAGGACAGGCAAGCAACTGGAGAATTCAATTATAATCGTTGATGAAGGGCATAATCTACCTGCAAGAGCTCGCGAGCTGTTAACGGCAAAGATGTCTACTGCCATAATAGACCGTGCAATCAAAGAAGCTAGCAAATTTGAGTTTTTCAATGTTCTTTCTATTCTGAAAAATTTAAAGGATGTTTTTGATGAAATAGGTTTTGACCTGAATTTCAATAAGGAAGAGAAATTAATCAGGAAATATGAGTTTGTTGACAAGATAGATGAGGGTGGTAAATATGAAGAATATGTGTCAGAGCTTACTCTCACTGGTGAGATGATAAAGGAAAAGCAGAAACAGAGCTATGTCGGAAGTGTAGGGAAGTTTTTGGAAGCTTGGTTGAATGAAGATAATGGATTTGCAAGAATTCTAAAGAAAGATTTTAGCAATAACAATCTGATATTAAATTATAGATGTCTGGATCCTTCTTTGGTCACAAAAGATGTTATTGACAGGAGTTATTGTACGATAATAATGTCAGGAACTTTAACACCTACATTCATGTATAAGGATATTTTAGGTTTTGATAATGCAGTTGAGAAAGTCTATGAAAATCCATTTCCGAAAGATAATAGGTTGTGTTTGATTGTTCCGGAAACCACAACTAAATTTACAAGAAGGAATGATATGGAGTATAAGAAAATTGCTGAGGCATGCAATAAGATTGTTGATAAGATTCCAGGGAATGCTGCTTTGTTCTTTCCAAGCTATGATCTAAGGGATAAGGTTTACAAGAGTTTCTATGATATATGCGATAAAAAAATGCTGATTGAGAAGCCAAATCTAAGTAAGGACGAAAAAGAGAAAATCCTTGAAGAATTTAAGTTGAACAAAGATAAAGGTGCTGTTTTATTGGCTGTATCTGCCGGAAGTTTCGGGGAAGGTGTCGATTTACCAGGAGATTTTCTCAAAGGTGTTGTTATTGTTGGATTGCCACTGGAAAAACCCGATTTGGAAACAAAGGAATTGATAGATTATTATGAGGAAAAGTATAGGAAAGGATTCAATTATGCGTATATCTTTCCAGCTATAACAAAATGTCTGCAAAATGCAGGAAGGTGCATAAGATCAGAGACAGACAAAGGAGTTATTGTGTTTTTGGATGAAAGGTTTGCATGGGAGAATTATATTAGGTGTTTGCCAGAAGATATGGATTTTAAGATAAGTAAGGTGTATGAGGATAGAATAAGCTCATTCTTTAACAGGCATACAAATCCCTAAACTAGTATACAAAAACGTAACATTTATATAGGGGGTTTACTATCTAAGGTAAAATGGTTATTTTATTTGACAGGTTTAACCTACCTGAGGATATATATGAGGTCGTATTTGCGACAAAGCAGCAGATTATAGTAGCTAAACTGCTTATAGAGATGATAAAGGGCAATAAGGGCGAGATAAACAAAACAGAGATGTCGTTGTTTGCTACTAAGTTGCATGAAGGGAATTACGTAACAACATTGATTGATGAACCACCATACAAAGGCAAGAAAGTCAAAATCAGCTACAACAAAAGGCAGTTTTATGACAGGATTTTGACGCCAATGAAGAGCATGGGATTGATTGATTATGATCTTTACAAGAAAACGTACAAGATAAGTGATAATTTCAACAAAGAGATGATAAGAGTTGGGCTGTTATGGCTCAAGGAGATGAGAAAACCAGCAAAAGATTGACATTTTTATTGGCCCCCGGAAACTAGAATTCTTTCCAAACCACCCCAACGATTCAAACAGACGGGGGCCACTTACTT
>CAYXZV010000047.1:0-4602 GCA_964469645.1 uncultured Methanosarcinales archaeon
GAAAAGAGTATCTTCTAAGTTTTATTTCTTCGATAAGCTTACCTATTAATTTGTAATTATCTTTACCACTCTTTTCCATACAGTTATGAAATTGTTTAAAGTATAAATAAGTTCGCTTTTTGCACTAGGTGATACTATTAAGCGAAATAAATATTCGCTTAATAGTTGTTATATTCAATCGTCGTGTAGGTTTATTAAAAGGGGGTTTCCGCCTTAGTCCTTTCAGGACAGATAGCCAAAATCAAAGATTTTGAAATTTATAGGGGGGAGTTCCTAAGTCCTATCGGACATTTTGTCTCACTTTGTGAGAATATTAATAGAACGAGAGGGCATCTTTATACTTCTAACACTTTCCAACTGGATAAATCATTAGGATTGTATTCAAATTTTTCTTCATCGTTATATCTCCAACTTCCATGTGATTCTATAACAATTCCGCCCCAAACTTTCTTGTTTTTATTTTTTTTAATATATTTTTGTAGATTCATTGATTTGTTTTCTATATTTTTATCAATAGTACCACTTTTTGTATCAAATAAGCCGATACTACCATCTTTGAATTTAACAACAAAATCAACATAAAAAGCTCTTTCTACTCCGTTGCTATCTTTATATGGGACAGCAAAATATTTTATTTCACTTTCTCCGTTTTTGAACCACCATTCAATTTTGTCCGAATTGTCTAATGCTTCCATAAATAATTGCTCTGGCTGACTTGGTTTTCTTGCATAAAATGGTTTTATTATTGAACTTGGATGAGATTCTCTTTTGTATCTGCTATTGTAACTTATAATTAAAGGAACTTCCCATTTAGGAACTTCTGTTTTTTCTCTTTTTTCGTTTATTTGTTCAACAACATCGGTTTTATATTTATCTTTTGATAAATTTATTATATCTACAAATGCTTGAACATTTTCTTTTCCTAAAACGATTCTCTGAACTCTTGGATCATATTTTCTCAATTTATATTTTTCCTTAAAAAATAAGTATATCGCGGTTTTCATTCTGTCGCTTGAATCTGCTGGTGCATAGGGTGAACAATTATCATAAATAAATTTGTCAAACATTTGTTGAATCTCAAAAGTGTTTAATCTAATATCTCTTTGACCTTTTGATTCAATCTCTCCTTTTTTGTCAATGTCTTTGATAACTCCATCAGATATAACAGGGCTTACTATTTTTGAGGGTTCAACTGTTATCTTCTTTTTAAGATTTTTTTCTTGTGCAATCTTTTGAAAAATCTTAGCAAATTCTCCAGAAAGTCTTGTTCTCTCCCTTTGCCTTTTTAAGAAAACAGATGGCAAAGCGATATTTTTGTATTTTGTATTGTCTCTTTTTGATTCAAAAATAGTTACATAGTCTTTTGCGTATTCTTCTGTAATTTCAATGTTTGGAAGATTTGTAAACACAAAACCTTTATTTAATTCTTCATGCTCAGGATAATACTTTAATTCAGGCATCCTCATAATTCTGCCTATTGTCTGAATTGTAAAAGTGAAACTTTTTGATTCTCTGAAAATTACTAAGATACATGCTCTTGGACAATCCCAACCTAATGCAATTGCTTGTTTGAAAACTAAAACTTCTGCATCATCATCAGGTTTTTCTATATTCGCAAGATTATCTGTTTTATCTTCTGAAAGCCACACAGCGAGTTTTCCATTTTCTTCTGTAATTTTAAATTCATCTTTCAGAATCTTTAAGACTTCATCTTTTTTACTGATTAAATTACTTTTTTTATCTGGAAGCTGAACAAGAACAAGAGGGTTAATATTTGTCCCTTCTTTTTCAAATTGTTTTTTTAATTCCTTTCTTTTCTTTAATGCTTGTTCTATCACAAGAGTATCAGAATCTTTTGTTCCAAGTTTAATGTCTAAAAATTCAGGATTGACAGATATTTCAGATTTAATCATTTCTTCTGCCTTTACATCAGCAAGTCTAACTATTTCAAATTCCGTTGCTATGTCTTTCTGTTTTGGTGTTGCTGAAACTTCAATAGTGACTTTTGGCCCAATTGTTTCAATTAATTCTTTTGATTTATCAGATTTAGCAGTATGATGGCTTTCATCAATTACTAAAATAATTTCTCGGCCTTCTTCTTTTGTATTTTGAATTATGCTGTTTAAATTATTTTCTTGTTCATTCTCTTTGACATAAATGTTTATGTCTTTTTTATTGATACTGTGCCAATTCAAAAATAATATTTCATTTTCGCCAATTTGTTTATCATCTAAATCTTCAAAATACGAGCATTGAATTAGTCTATCATCTTCATAATATTGCTCTAATTTTTCTTTGCTTTGTTCATGTAATTGTCTTACTGAAACCCAAATAAAAGAATATCTTTTTTGATTTTCTTTTACTAATTGTTTCAACATCTCGGAAACCATAACAGTCTTACCGCTTCCTGTTGGAGATTGGAAAATTACAACTTCATTATCATTACTTCTTAAAGCATTTTGAACTTTATTTTTAAGATTTTCAACTGCATTCCTTTGGTAATCTCTTAAATCTATTTTCATTTGAATATCCTCTTGTAAACATTTAGTATAACTGCTGGAATTGGTCTTAATTCAACCATTTCAGTCATGTCTTCAAATTCTTCTTCTCTGGCACTTTCATCAAGAGAGAATACATAAACGACCAACTGTTTATTTAATTTCTTTACTTCTTTCTTAAATGGCTCAATTCCCCCATCATCAAATATGATTCCTAAATGTTTATCTTGTGAGTTCTTGAATATTTTAAAATCTGTACCTTTTTTCACTTCATCAAAACAATCTTCTTTTAGACAAAGCATTTCAGTTGATTTATCAACCATTTTTCTCTTGTTCTCATCTGTTGGCTCTGCATCAACAAAGTCGGTTTTGAAATATTTTAATCCGCTTGGCCTATTACTTATTAATTTTCCTTTTGATTCTTTCTCCAGATTCTCAATTACTTTCTTAACACGAGGATAACAAACCTCATCCATTATTCCTCCGTTGCCATTTCCATTATTATTTTCATTATTTGTACATAGAATAAATTTTCTATTACCTTCATCTTCTTTATTTAGTTCTAATACTGCATGACCTGTCGTTCCTGAACCTGCAAAAAAATCTAATACAACAGCCTTTTTTTTGGTTGTTATCTTTATTATATCATAGATTAAATTTATGGATTTAGGAAATTCAAATCTTTTTTCTCCCAAGATATTTTCTACAATTTTTGTTCCATGATGATAAGCATGATATCTCGGATCAATCCAGTGTGTTTTTAGCACTTCGTCTTCTCTTAATTTTTCAAACAACTCTATCCTTCCTTTTTCATCCTTAATCGCCAATATTTCACCTTCTTTAGCTCTTTTTAATAGGGTTTTTGGTGTAGTTTTCCATGTCCTTTCTTGTCCCGATTTGGTTATTGGTAAAACTTCAAAATACTCTTTGTTTTTTTCTAATGAAAATTTTTTAAAATCTTTACTTACATAGACTGGATAAAAAAAATGAGGTTTATTTTCTCTTAGACTATACTTACCATCCGTTAGTCTAATAAAATTTTTTAGTAAATATTTTCCTTTTTCATCTTTTTTTGAATATCTTTTTTGAGTTTCTTCATTCAAAATAGCGCCACTAAATGAGCATTTATTCTTATTTTTAGCATAAAAAAATAAATATTCATGGCTATTCCCAAAAAACTTAGCTTGATTTCTGCCTTCAGGTTTGTGGACAACTGCAACTATCCCAATTCTATTATTTTCATTAAATATCTCGTCACAAAGAAGCCCCAAAGCAAATAGCTCAAAGTGGTCAATTGAGATTACAAAAAAACCTGAGGTTTTAAGTAAATTTTTTGCTAGTTTTATTCTTTTTTCCATAAAACTTAACCATTTACTATGTCTCCATTGATCATTATTATCAACATAATTATTGTTGTATTTCCAATCTTGAGCACCTGTATTATATGGCGGATCTATATAGATTACATCAACTTTGCCTTTATGGGTATAATTTAAAACAGAAAGAGCATGATAATTGTCGCCCTCTATCAAGATATTAATTGGTTTTTTATCATCTGTCTTAATTTCTTTTTCTGTATCTTCTTTTAAAACAGGAAGTTCATTTTTGCATCTTTTTGCTACATCTTCAGGTTTATCTTCCCAGACTATTCCGAATTTCTTCCTTTTTTCTAGTTTCTTAACTTCCTTAATCAATTGAGTTTTAGACCAATCTGAATAATCTCTTTTCTTTACCATATTCTAAACCTTATCTTCTTCCTTTTTTAATTCTTTTTCTGCAAAAATCTCAAATTGGCGAGAAATAACCAAACCTTTCTTTTTGCAATGTGCCTTATATTTATCATACAAATCTTCATCAACTTTCAAAGTTATGTTTTTACTTACCATAATAAAATAAATGTTTGCACAGCTTTATAAATATTGCTATTAATTATGCCCTCTCTTAAAATCTTCTTTTAGGAAAAGAAGCAAAATAACGGAAATCCCCCTATCTTCTTTTTTCAGAAAAAAGAAGCAAAAAACACGGCGGAAACCCCCAGAATTTAGTAATAAAATATACACACGACGACTTTGATTTTTTGCCTTCGGCATCGTTGCACTAAAAA
>CAYXZV010000048.1:0-4334 GCA_964469645.1 uncultured Methanosarcinales archaeon
CCTAGATTAAGCACTGTAACTCCAGATAAGGAGATTCATAGTATTCATTACTATGGACCAACGCTTCCTGAAAGTTTAAGTACACTAGATTTAATTCCGGAAGGTGCTCCTTTTAACAATGCGATGCAAACCATGTTTCCGCTTACTTCTGGCTTTAATCATGATCCTAGTTACCATAATGAAGGCTGGGATGGATTGATGGCTTTTGAGTATAGCCCGACAATCTATGCTGATAACAAAGGCCAAGTATGGGCCGTTGTAAGGACTCCTGATAGGGTAGATGCTTACAGAATTGAGGATTTACTGGAATTCGGAAGAGTATCTAATCCGGAAGAAACTGCACCCAGGATGAAAGGATGGATAGGAGCTACTGTGCCAGAGGATGGTAAAACACTTGCAATAGAGTATGTACCTTCAAATGAGAATATTGGGTTATTTAATCTACCAGAACATAAAATCGATTATAGCCAGGTTGGCATGACTGATGTTGATCTGCATGTAAAAAATTTCGCAGGAATGGTTCGTATCAATGAGTTTGGACCTTATTTATCAAGAATTGCTAACCTTGAAGCTGATTTAAGAGATGTACTCCAAAAAGATTATTTCTTTAAAGGCGTCGGTCCTAATCCAGAAACAGAAGCATGGTTACAATTCTTAGAATCAAAAGGATATGGGCCTGCAAGGGAAATTAGGGCTATTGGTGTAGGAAAAATACCAGGAATGGCAGCGGTTCATCCTGACGGTGATTATGCAACTCTTATTGCTTCGCCAGATATTTATCAACAGGCTTTAAATATTGTCAGACAAATGGGCTTGGGTGAAAGTGAGGAAGCAGTAAAATTCGCAAAAATTGCATCCGTTTGGTATCATGAACTTTACCATGTTCTTGATCATAGGCATTTAAGCGAAAAACAACGGGAAGCAGATATTGGAGATTTACTTCATGAATTCTTAAGTGAAAGAGCGTCTCAAGTAGATGAAAAAACAGCAAAATACTACAGAGGCTTGGCAAGAGAAAATGCATTGTATGCTTTTGGTTGGAGATCAGGACTAATAAAAGGAAACAGGGGAAAATCTTTGGCAGAAAGACTTGAAAATCTAACAGAACAGTATGCATTAGAAGCAAAATCTTTAGGATTAAACGAGGATGAAGCTGGAGATTATATAACAGATAGACTAAAGCAGGAAGTTGAGAAATTAGAAGAAAGTGATTTAGAGAGTAAAGTAGAAGAAAGTGAACTCTCTAAAGGTGAAACTGAGGAAGGAACTGAGGAATATGCAGAAAAAACTGATGGTTACGAAGGTGCTTCTGATGAAACCGAAGATGGCGATGCAGAAGAAGGAGCGGAAGAATCTGAAGGAGCAGACGCATCAAAGTAATTTTATCACTTTTCGTTGACTAAAAAAGAACCTTTTTCTCAAAAAATTTATAAAGCAAAGTATAATTCTATCGTTCTAACATGATTGAACAAGCAACACAGAATGCTTATTCTCCAGATAATAGTGAGCAAAGTAATTTTATACCTTTTATTATACCAGCTGCTGTAGGATTTCTTGCTGGTCTTGGGATTGTAGCATATGGATATCAAGGGGGGCGAGATTGGTTTGGAAAGAGCTCTATGCATTATTCAAAGGTTTCCCAAACAGACGTAGAAGCAATTGGTGAAGAAGATACAGAAACTGGAGATTTAGAAGCTTTAACAGAAAATTCCAGATCAGACATTACAGGAAAACCAAGACTCGAAATCGAAGAGATATTAGCACGTGAAGATGCACCTTTGTATCAACAGGAAATAGAAGAAGTATTAGCACGTGCGGAACAGCAACTTTATGAACAAGATGGAAATGCTGATGAGACTTATGAACAAACTACATACGAATCCAGAACTGAAACAGATGATGATGCAACAGATGAGGGTGAAGAAGTAGAATACAGTTCTAGAGCCGGCCTAGATGATGAAGAAACAGATGCAGAAGAAGGGACCACAGAAGCAGCAGATAGTGATGGAACTGAAGCAGAAACTGACAGTTCAAAAGAATAATTCTTTTTCTAATTAACCAAAGATATAAATAATGCCTATGTCTACTATTAAAAATGCCGGATGATATGTACATAGCTATTGCATTTAACGAATATAGGGGTACTCCTTTAGAGGATACTTATGGGGCAATAATCGGTTATGATTCTAGTCATGAGGCACTTGAAGCAATTAGGTTTATAGCAGGTATTAAAGACCAGAATCCTGAACGCTTACTTTATGATGGCCCGAATTTCGTAGCAGCACAAGAAGCAATCGCTCATTTAAAGACTTTTGAAGATTTTATGAATGAACAGGAGGGGCAATTCCTGGATGATAAGTTAGTAGATGAAACTAGAGATTTTTCACCAACTAGATTCAGCCAAAACTAGAACCGCAACCACATGTCTTAGTTGCATTAGGATTGTCTATCTTAAAGCCAGCACCTTGCAAACTATCTACAAAATCAACATTTGCACCATTAAGCTTTTCCATACTTTTCTTATCAACAAAAATCTTTATCCCTTTTTCTTCTATAACTATATCATTTTCATTGGATTTGTCATCTAATTCCATGCCATACTTGTAGCCAGAACATCCACCAGGTAAAACAGTAATCCTTAACCCTAACTTTTTCTCTTGCTCGATCAAACCTTTTATTTTTTCAGCAGCTTTGTCTGTTACATTTAATTTAGCGTTGCTGACATCTACAGGTTTTTCTTCTTTCATTTCTACAGGATTCTTCTCAACAACTTCATTTAGTTTCTTAACAGCATCAGCTATAGTAGCATCATCCATGCCATGCCCTTTAAATCCCATTTCCAAGCTTTCTACACCGCTTACATGACATCCTACGCAATGGACTCCAAAACTTGTTAAAGTCTCAATAGTCTGAGGATATTTCTCTACTATTTCCCCTATTGTAGTGTCTTTAGTTATCTTTTGCACTTGTTTTTGTTCTGTAGACATTGTAAATACCTATTAGATAGAACTATATACTATATATAAATGTTTTTGTTAGACCACATAGATTGAAGTACGAAATGTTTAAATAATGGGGTAAATTAACATTCCTTATGCCTAAAAACATAGCTATCATAGGTGCCCAGTTTGGTGATGAGGGTAAAGGTAAGATTATAGATTTTCTTGCAGAACAAGCAGATGTTGTCGCTCGTTTCAATGGCGGAAATAATGCAGGCCATACAATAATAGTTGGTGAAGAAGAAACCATATTACACCTGATACCTTCAGGTATACTACACAAAGGAACAATCAACATCATCGGAAACGGTGTTGTTGTTGATCCAAAAGTTCTCCAGGAAGAAATCGACAATCTAAAGAGCAAGAATGTCAAAGTAACTCCTGATAACCTAATCATAAGCGAAAATGCACACACTATCTTAGACAAACATATACAAAAAGATAAAGAAAAAAACAAGCATTTAGGAACAACTGCAAGAGGTATAGGACCAACTTATGAGGATAAGATTGCAAGATCCGGAATAAGAGTTGGGGATTATGCTAAAGATGATTCAAAGCTGAAACCTTTTGTAAAAAACACCACATTGATGATTAATAATCTTATTGATAAAAATAAAAAAGTCTTATTTGAAGGTGCTCAAGGAACTTTACTGGACATAGATCATGGAACTTACCCATATGTCACTTCTTCTAACACAATCAGTGGTGGAATATGCACCGGCTTAGGAGTTGGCCCTAAGAAAGTAGGAAATGTCATTGGAATTGTGAAAGCATACATTACAAGGGTTGGTTCTGGACCATTACCTACAGAATTAAAGGATGAAATTGGAAAACAAATACAGGATACCGGAAAAGAAGTTGGAGCAACAACCGGAAGGGCAAGAAGATGCGGATGGTTTGATGCTTTAATCGGAAAATATGCAGTCATGGTCAATGGCCTTGATGCAGTAGTTTTGACAAAACTGGATGTTTTATCCGGCTTAGAGGAAATAAAGATATGTGTTGGCTATAAATATAAAGACAAGATCATAAAAGACTTCACAACCGATATAGAGGTTTTAGAAAACTGTGAACCAGTTTATGAAGAACTCAGTGGATGGAGTGAAGATATAAGCAAAGTAAAGAATTTCAATGAATTACCTCAAAACGCAAAAAAATACATAAAAAGAATAGAAGAATTACTGGAAGTTCCTATTTGCATTGTTTCTGTAGGCCCTGAAAGGAACCAGACTTTAACCTTAAAGAAAGAGTTTTTGTTCTAAATTAATGATATGCCTTACAAAATAGGTTTCATTAAAGTCAAAAAAAAAGATTTAAATACTATTACTATCATAG
>CAYXZV010000049.1:0-4312 GCA_964469645.1 uncultured Methanosarcinales archaeon
TATAACAATGGTTATGCGACGTTTTTAAAAAAACAAACTATAAGTTCCTAATACTCTGCTTTCTGACGGACTGCTGCCAATAGAAGTCTTCAAGGAAGTCAATCTTGTCCTTGTAGTCTTCCCATTCCATGAATCTTCTCTTGAAAATGCTGAACATTTTAACCTCCTAGATATCCTTGCATGAATCCTTGCTCTGCAGGGCTGATTTCGTCACTTTCCGCATAATCTTCTATGCCTTCTTCTGTGTAGATGTCTAGCTCTTCCTCTTTATCTTTTACTTCTTCAATTATAGGTAATGCTTCTTGCAATAATTCCTCTTCCATTTCATTCACCTCTTTTCCAATAATTTTCCGCTAAATTGCAGATCAAAACTATCTAAATTCCTTAATGTCAAATCTCTTATCTGCTTGTAGAACAGATCCTTTATTGTTTCATTGCTCATATCCATTTTTTATTCACCTCGGTTTTAAGTGCGTCGCGGCTGGGATTTCCACCCAAGAAGCCCTAATCCTTCGAGGGATTTGAACCCAGACGTCATTTCTGACAGAGGGTATCAATCTCCCACTCTACCAGATTGAGCGACCGCGACATGGAAAAATTTATATATGTAAATGATTTATGGAGTTAGTAAGGGTATCAATCTCTTGTTTTACTGGGTTTAGCGACCCGTTTTTATTTTTTGAATATGATTTTTCTTAATTTGTAAGTTAAAAGGGTGAGGCAGGGAAATTGTATTTTTAGACTTCTTCCCTGCCTGCCTCATAAACAACACGGAGGGTGTTAGGATTTATGTGGTTGGACTGGTTTATATATCTCACGCGCAAATGTCCAGTGCTCAGGAACGAATGTCCAGTGCTTATTTTCTATATTGAAAATATATAATATTTTCAAGACTGAAAATTTTGAAAAAATTTTCATGTATTGAAAAGAAATAGTTTTATATATGAAAATAATTATTCTTAGTGTATGAAGAAGGTACATATAGTAGTTCATGGATCTGTGCAAGGCGTGTTTTTTAGAGCTAAGACTAAGGATACTGCTTTAGGTTTGGGGCTTAAAGGCTATGTAAGGAATAAAGAAGATACTGTTGAAGTTATTGCAGAAGGTCCTGAAGATAAATTAAAAGAATTAATTTCGTTTTGCAAAAAAGGTCCTGAAATGGCTAAAGTTAATAAAGTGGATGTACATTTTGATGAAGCAAGTAATGAGTTTGATGGATTTGAGGTAAGACATTAAAATGCCAACGAAAGAAGACGTGATGAAAATCCTTAAGGAAGTTATGGATCCGGAAATAGGAATAGATATAGTTACTTTGGAATTGATTTATGGAGTTAATGTTGAGAATGATATTGTCAATATCAAAATGACCTTTACCACACCGATGTGTCCTTATGGCCCTATGTTGGTTGAGGAAATAAAGGCAAGAGTTAAAGAGATAGAAGGGGTTAAGGAAGTCAATGTTGAAGTTGTTTTTGATCCTCCATGGCATCCTTCTGAGCAGTTGAGGGCTACGTTAGGAGTCTGAATAATTTTAAATGAACCAAGAATTAGTTATTGAAAAGGTTAATGAAAATAATTTTGATGAGCTTATTTATTTAATTGAAAAACTTGCTGAATACGAAAAGCTTGATCCACCTAATGAGGAAGCTAAGATCAGACTAAAGGAACATGGTCTTGGTGAAAATCCTAAATATGAAGCTTTTTTAGGAAAAGTAAATGGGAAATCAGTTGGTTATGTTATCTATTTCATGATGTATTCGAGTTTTCTTGCCTTACCAACTCTTTATCTTGAAGATATTTTTGTTATTAAAGAATATAGGAAAAAAAGTATTGGGCAGAAAATGCTTGATTTTTGCGTTAAAAAGGCAAAAGAGAAGAAATGTGGAAGGATGGAATGGTGTGTACTTAATTGGAATACACCAGCACTCAAATTTTATGAAAAAAATAAAGCAACAAAATTAGAATGGACATTTTATAGATTTACACAAGATCAGATCAACAATTATCCAGAACATTAATTTTAATTTAAAACTCAGTCAATTTCTTTGTCTCAGTGGAATATTTTACTATTGAAGTGTTTCCGTCTGGTCCGCCTGAAGTTTTTTTGACGCTGACAAACTTGTTCTTTTCCAATTTCTCTATTTTTCTCTGAAAGGATTTGTAGACTAAATTTCCACCAGCTTCTTTGTAGATAAGATATAAGTCTCCTATCTTTTTTTCTGAATTTTTCTTTACCATATCCAAGATTGAACGTTCATCTTCTGTTAAGTCAGTGGATTTTTTTATTGTAAACTGATCTATTTTTGTTATTGCGGCCTGTGCATGCTCTAAAGTTATTTTTCTGTTGGATTTATCTTCTGCTATATTACCTGCTTCCCTCATTAGATGTAGGCCCAATCTAATATCTTGTGCTTCAGCGGTTTTCTTTACAATCAGTTCAAATGAGTTAGCATCCCAAACTCCTGGAACAAAGGCATAATTCATCCTTTGCTTTAGGACATCTTTTGTCTCTTCCATATTGTATGGCTTAAATTCCAAAGTCTCTGGTAATAATCTTGACTTAACCCTATCATCCAAATTGATAAGCCATTCCTTGTCGTTTGTGATCAATAAAATTGATTTTTTGTATATCTCTTCTAGAATATCATACAGGAAATCTATTTCTTCTAATTTATCAACTTCGTCAAAAGCGAAGACAGCTGCTTTTTTGTTTAAGATGTTTTTCACCACTGCAAAAAGTTCTTCTGTCCTTTTGTTATGTGTAAGCCTATAACCAAGCTGTTCGCACACCCCTGTCAGGATCTTGAATGTAGAGTTTTTCTGCCAGCAGTTTATGTAGACTGGAACAACATCATCTGTCTCTTCTTCCACTTCATTAAGGACAAATCTCATAGCTGCAGTCTTTCCAATTCCTGGGGCTCCAAAAATGAAAAGGTTTTTGCCGTTTTTTTCACTCAATAAAGGCTTTATGGTTGCTGCTATGTATCTTTGTTGTTTTTCACGGTGAGGTAAAATCTTAGGTAGAAAGCTGTAATCTAAAGCTAATTCATTCTTGAACAAAGATTCATCTGAATGCAAAATATCCTTGAATAATGCCATTAAACACCCCCTAAAACTAAGGATATTGGTAGTGGTATTTATTTGTTTTTATGCCTTATTGCATCGGCAATGCAATCATCATGCTCATTGAAATAAAACATGTTGCAGAATAGGTTCCACCAAAAGCCTGCATCTGATTTTTTGAAACATGCTCCGGAGTTGCACACAGAGCCTTCATTGCAGCCGCATACACCACAATTATCGACTAAGTTTCCATTATCGCAATATTTTGGCCTTGATGCAGAACATTGCCCGTAGCTGCTTCCATCAGAGCATTCCACAATTACTTCTTCTATTACTTCTTCTTTCTCTTCTCCTGCTCCAACTTCTATTTTCCCAATACATGCGCCATCATCAGAACATGTCTGCCCAGGGAAACAACCACATTCAAAGCAGTTTGCTACTAAGTCTCCCTTAAAGCACAATAATGGTTTTTTTTCAGAACAATGACCAAATGGAGTTCCATCTTCACATTTTAGCACACAACTTCCATCAGATTGGCAAACTTCACCTGCATTGCAACCGCATGTTTGGCAATTAAACTTTAAAGCTCCATTGTCACAGTACCTTGGTTTTGTATCAGAACACTGCCCAAAATCAGTCCCATCAAAACATTCAGTTCTTTGTACTGCAAAACCTGTTGCCTGCTGTTCTGATGTGATAATGCTTAGTATAGTGATAGATAGTAACGTAAGAAATAACATACCATACAAATTTCCGCTTTTACTAGGCATAAGCTATTTTTAATATACAGAATTTAAATAAGTTTCGATTCGAAGTTTCTATTCAACACTAACACATTCCCTATCCTGGCAGACTTCACCTGCATCGCAGCCGCAAAGCTCACAGTAATCAACTAAAGTTCCGTAAGTGCAGAATTTAGGCTTTATTATTGTGGAACACTCGCCATATGAACTGCCGTCTGCACATGTTCTTGTGTCTCCCTCTACTAACTCCACATCAAAAAAAGTATCTACATCTCCTTCATACACTACAAAACCTGTTAAACCAGATTCCTGAGTGTTCAATGCAAATACTGCAGTTATAAAGAGAACTAAAAGGATTCTTCCGTAAAAATCTGCACTTTCATTTGCCATAACTTTATCCTTATATAATTAGTTTAAATATGTTTCGTTTTTCTTTAAGTTGGTATGAAAATCTAATTCGTGCTTGTGCGAGGCCTTAGCATGCCTCTCAACTTCGCTTTGCTCAG
>CAYXZV010000050.1:0-4229 GCA_964469645.1 uncultured Methanosarcinales archaeon
TCGCTTGGCGCAAACGACATGGCATTTCAGGAGTACCTGAATGATTTAATAAACAATTCCAAGATTGAGATATTTCTAGAGAACATAGAAAAACTGACTTTAGAAAGTTTTGAAGAAACTGGAGACGAGCTATGTGGTGAAGAAAAACTTATTGTAAGGCTTTATACTACCAGTACTTGCAAGGTATGTGGTACAAGTGTTGAAATTTTTGAAGATTCAATTAAGGGTTTTGGAAACATTGATGCTGCTCACTGGGTCCTTGACAAGGGTGATGATTTATTGACATTGAAAGAGGAAAAAGCAGTCCCTAAAGATGATGTTGCACTATTCAAAAAATACAGCCCGGATAAGCTTGTCCCTACAATTGTTGCAGCATGCAAATACAAAAGGGTGGGAGTTCTTGATGATGCAGAAGAATTTAGGAACATATTGAAAAATCTTGCTGGTGGATAGATGTTATCAGAAAAAGAAAAGCTGGAAGAAGAATTAAAGCTTCTTGAAGAGAGCCTTAAATTAGAGGTTATAACCCAAGAAGAGTATGAGGAAACTAAGCAGAGAATTGAAGAAAAATTAAAATCTTTGGAAACTGATGAAAAGCCTGAAGAATCAAAACCTGATGAAGAGAAAGTTGAAGAAGAAAAAGAAATCAAGAAAGAAGAAGTTCAGATAAAAGAAGCCAAAGAAGAAGATTTGGAGAAGGAAGAAGAAAAAATACAGGCAGAGGCTCAAGAACAAGAAACAGATCAAGAAGAAAAGCAGAAAAAATTAGAAGAAGCCAAAGAAGCAGAAAAGGAAATAGAAAAACCAGAAGAAGCAGTAGAAGAAAAAGTTGAAGAGGAAAAAACAGAGGAAGAAAAACCTGCAGAAGAGACCAAGGAAGAGGAGAAAGAGGAAGAAAAGCCTGTAGAAGAAGAGAAACAAGTAGAAGAAACCAAAGAAGAAGAAAAGACAGAAGAGCCAATAGTTGAAGAAGAACAGCCAGGAAGCGTTGTTGAAGAGCAAAAGAAAAGCAATATCAAAATCTATTCTTATATCATAGCAATCTTGATCCTAGTATTTGGGTTTTATTTTTTCTTTCTTTCCGGGAATGGGGACGGATCAGGTGTTTCTACTGATGAACTAATCAGTGAAAATACTGTGTTTATTGCATGCCATTCTGATAAGGAATGTGTTAAGGAAGGAAGCGTGGGTACCTGCGCAAATCCTGGAACAGGAAGCTCAGAATGCTCTTACATAGCAGATGTCAAGGTTGATATCATGGTGTTAAACAGCAACAGCTGCTTTAACTGTGAAACAGGGCGTGTTTTGTCAATACTCAATAATTTCTTTCCAAATATTGGGACAGAAAATGTGGATTTTGAGACAGCAAGAGGGAAAGAGATTGTGGAGAAGTATAGTATAAACGCATTGCCTGCTTACATTTTAAATGCAGACCTGCAGGAAGCCCATAATTATTATAAGATCTATAATGCATTTACCAAAGTTGGAGATAGCTTTGTAGTAAAGAATACCGTTGCAAATTCAAATTTTTATATTGAAAGGGAAGAAGTACCTAATAAGCTTGATCTATTCCTTAAATCCGGCCAAAGTGCAAGCCTAAAGGCAGAAGGGAACCTGGAAGAGTTTTGGCAGGCATTTGACGGAATTGTTGTTCTTGAGAAACACAATGAAAACTCTGCAATTGTGAAGGAATTAGGAATAAACACTTTCCCGGCATTTTTGGTCAATAATAAGATTAAGTTTTCAGGAGTGCAGGCTGCTGATAAGATAAAAGAGAATTTCTGCCAGCTTAATAGTGTTGCTGAATGTGCATTGGAATTGAGTAAGAGTTTGGTTTGAGAATTTATCAGGCTTTTATCATATGGAAATTATTTTTTTTCTCACGTTTAATCGTAGAATGTTTTACAGAACCGTAATCATGTCCTGGATAAACCTCGATGTTTTCATCCAATTTTTTTAGTTTCTTTAAGCTTTCTGCTATTACTCTTGGATCTCCGCCTGGTAGATCTGTACGGCCAATGTTTTCGACAAATAAAGTATCTCCGGTTATTAATTTGTTATCAACCAAGTAACAAACAGAACCGGGTGAATGACCTGGTGTGTGCAGAACCTTGATTTTTGTTTTTCCTACAGAAATTTCATCATTTTCATCTATTGTTTTTATTTTTTCTATGCCTTTGGCTTCAATTTCACTTACATCTTCCTTATGAACATACACTATTGCACCAGTAGCATCCGCTATCTCTTTTACCTTATCGATATGATCATAATGAGAATGGGTTATTAAGATATATTTTACATCTAAATTGTGTTTCTTTGCTTCTGAAAGTATTTTTTCTATTTCCCAACCTGGATCTACTATAGCTCCTTCTTTTGTTGTTTCATCTCCTATTAGATAAGAAAAGTTCTGCATTGGTCCTATAGCAATTTGTTCGAAGATCATTTTATGAATATAACTTGATATTTTCTCCTTTATTCTTCGCATCAAGAATTACTTTCCCAAGATTATTGTTTTTTTTGATCTTAATCAAGCTTTTTTTAGAGGCTTTTGCAGTTAGCAGAAGTTCATTGTCGACATGGATGTCAACATCTTTATTTTGCATTTCACTACTTAAATTAAATATTATATTTTTTTTATCTATGGTCAATTCAAAAGGAACATTTTCCTGTTTTTCAGGTTCTGTTCTTTCCTCATCATTGTACTTCTCTTTTCGGTCACCTAATTCTCTTACCTCAACACTCATTCCCAAACTTTTTTCTATCATGCTAATGTTTTTGCCTTGCTTGCCTATTATTTTTGGGATGTCCCTTTCGGGAACATATACAATGCATTTATTGTCTGAAACGACTTCAACTTCAGCGTTCTGTGAATATCTTGTAAATTCGTCTTCAATTGCTAATGCAGCTAGCATATGGATTCCTTTTTGCTCACCTTTTTTGGTTTCTTGCACCGGAACAACAACAGTTTGTTCTCCGTAACTGTATATCTCATAAGCTTCTTTTCCTGTTTCAAAATCATTAACTACAACGACAGGCCTTGCCAAATCAGCTTCTGTCATCCCTGATGGAACCTTTACTGTCATTTTCAATGATAAAACCTTATTCACAAAACCATCTTTTATGAAAAAAACCGTATCAACTATCTGAGGTATGACTCCCATCTCTACCCTGCCAAGAAATCTTTGTATGGCATCTATTGCATTTGTAGCGTGAACTACACCTACCATGCCTACACCTGCTAAACGCAGGTCTGCAAATAATTTAAAATCGTCAGTGTTACGCATCTCATCAAAGAAAGTATAATCAGGTCTTGATAATAATAAGATATCATGAATTTCTTGGGAACTTCCATGGCTTATTGCATATTGTGTTATGCTATCCGGCAAAATCAGATCTCTTGGAGCTTCTACGGTTTTTACGATTTTTTCTTGTAAAGCGTAATATTCGGCTAAAGCCTGGGAAAATGTTGTTTTACCCATACCTGGAGAACCTGCAACTAAGACCCCTTCTGCTTGTGAAGAAACTCTTTTTTTTAATTTATCACTTAATTTGTAATCATCCAGATTTAATCTTTTTACTGGTCTTACAGCAGTTATCTCCCATCCGTCAGAGAACGGTGGTTTTGTAATGACGATTCTGAACTTTCCTAATTGGATTATTGTGGAACCTTTTCTTTCTATTTCAATAAAGCCGTCTTTCCTTAATTTAGCTTCTTCAATCAACTCTGCAGTTATTTCCTGTATTTCTTCCTGCTTGACAATTGCTTTCCTTAAAGGCTTAAATTCCCAGTTTCCGGGCATACCTTTCTTAGCATAAGGCATTACGTTTTCCCTTAAATGCACAGACATAGTAGTTTCATCAAAAAATCTTTCAAGCTTTAACTTCTTAATGCCTCTTTCCGGACCTCTGAAATAAATTGTTTTAATGCCTCTAGCTAAAGCAACTTCCCACTGCACTTTATCTGAAGTAATTAAGGTAGCATCCTCATCATAAGCAAGCTGCCTTATCATAGCGTCAATTTCGCCTAAAGAAGCGTGCCTTATTTCAGCTGCCCTAGGTCTGTCTCCCATATAAGAGACCTTAAAACTGTCCTTAGCAATATCTTTTAATCTTTTAACCTCTTCTAAGCCTACAAAACCAATGGATTTACCCATATTAGCTTGGTGCTCTAGCTCTGCAAGAACTGCTTCATGGATTATTATTTCATTTGTTTTTATTTCGCTATTTTT
>CAYXZV010000051.1:0-4184 GCA_964469645.1 uncultured Methanosarcinales archaeon
TTTGCGAAAATGTATATGACGGATTTGTTGCAGGAAATTATTAACGGGGGTAACACTATAAAAGCTGTGCCTATAAATCATGGCTGGCTTGAAATTGACTCGGTAAAAGATTACCTTGCTGCGCAAAAACGATTTAAAGACGGCACAATAAATGAGTTTTTCGATCCTTTGAAATAATAGATCACTATTCAATAGCTTTGTTTCAAAGTAATACTTTAATGGCAAAACAAATTATGACTAATAAGACTAAGATGAATGAAATTGAGTTCGTGAGAAATAATAGAATTGTCAAAGAGTTAATTCTTGTTGATGGAGCGCCCCGCTCCGGAAAGTCAATGATAGGGGCAATATTAGCGACTTTTGACCGGGTGGAAATCGAACGGATGGAACCCATTCTTGATTCTCTTCCGATACTATATTATTTTAATAAAATTGAAAAAGACGCGGCCATTGCATTGCTATGCAGAGAGATAGATAATAAACTTTATGATTCATTGATTTCAAGAAATGTAAACTTCAGGTTTTCGGACCGTACCGGTGTGATAAATAATGTTAGTCTTCTGAAATACTTCAAACGACTGTTTTATAACGACGGGGATATTGTCCTGGAAAGGATAAAAAGAGAAAGACCCATTTTTCAAGTCCAGACCCATGATATGCTTCAGAAAATAGATTTATATTTTGATGCCTTTCAAGAAGGTCTTCGGGTAATAGAGATGGTTCGGCATCCGGTTGACTTGGTGGATGCGATGTACAACCGCGGTATTGGAGATAGAATTGGCATTGACCCGCGTGCCTGGCAATTGTCCATCAAATGTGAAGGAGGGGAAGCGCCTTACTATGCTTTTGGCTGGACCAATGATTTTTTAAAAGAATCTCCGCTCAACAGGGTTATCAAAGTAGCAAACTCTCTTACAGAACAAGTAACAACTAAATATGAATCACTTTCGCATGCTCAGAAAAAACAAGTATTGTTCGTTCCTTTTGAAGAATTTGCTGTTTCACCAAGCAAATGCCTGGAGTTGATATCAAAATTTATTGACGCTAAGATAACAAAGAGAACATACCGCTCATTGAGAAGACAAAAAGTTCCCAGAAAAATAGATATTAAAGAAAGAGAGAAGAAAGTAACATTGCTTAAAGAGAACGCATCTGAAGAAAACATCCTGATATTAAATAATCTAGTAAAAAAATATGAAAAGAAATATTTAAATGGTATTTAACTTAAAGCTAGAAACGCACACTCATTGAGTAAAGATCATGTATAAAACAATTTTTATAGGTGGAATAAATCGAAGTGGAGGATCATTGCTGGCGCGTTTGTTTGATTCTCATCCGGATGTTGCCAGTTATCCCCTTGAGATAGGTTACCCAGTTGATCATGATATTTATCCAATATTTGAAAGCTATACAGGAATTCCACTTATGGTTCCTTCTTTTGATCCTGCAAGCGATGAAGATGATTTTAAAAAAGTAGTTTTTCCGGATAAAAAACCGGAAGTTGGTTTGAAATGGGGGAAGGAGACAAGTGATACTGTTGGAGTAAGAAAAAATTACCTGGAAAAAGTTTTCTATGGCAAAGTAAATACCGATTTTGATTTTGATAAATTTATAAGGTTATTTAACGAGTACAAAAAAAGCGCTAAAACAATTGCCGAGCTGTTTGATGCAAAACATAGGGCCTATTTTTTGGCATGGGATGAAGGTAAATTTGGGCAAAATAAAAAATATGTTTTAATGCACTCAAGCAGCGGACTTTATATTAGAAATATTGATAAGTATTTTGAAGAGTTTAAGGGTTCTACTTTTATTTATCCTCTGAGAGATGTAATGGGGTATATTGCTTCAGAGAAAACAAGACTGGCAAGACGTTATTATGGGGCTCGCCGATTTTCCTACCCAAAATTTCCTAATGTTTTAGTTAAAACTTTTAGAAACTATGATTTAGAAGCTCAAATTAGAGCTTGGATGGTAGCGATAACACGTGTTGTGTTGCTACAAGAAAAATTTGGAGTTAACAATAGATTTCTTGTTTATAGCAATGAAAACTTGTTAAATAACACGGAAGGAACAATGCGGGCTATATGCAGTAATATAGGGATAGACTTTCATCCGACGTTACTTGAGCCGACAATTATTGAGCAACCGTGGAAAGGTAATTCTCATCAGGGTGCATCAAAAGGAGTAAATAAAAACTTGGCAGAATATTATCCAAAAGTTTTGGCCAAAGATGAAATCTTTGCCATTGAAAAAGCTACCGCGCCGATTCGAGAATTTCATAAAAATAGTAAGGGTACACCTGTTGATTTAACCAAACTACCAAAAGACGTTTTATACGATTATGAATATCAGATAAAATATTTTAATAATCCAGAGAAAAGTGCTTTATATTATGCGCTGGTTAATAGTTCTCGACGAAGAGTGATGATTAAGCCGTTCGGATTTACTGCAGTTCTTGCTTATTTTTATTCCATTATGGTTAGAGTTTTGCATTTTCCTCGCATGTTAAAATTAAGGTTTTTTTTGGGAACCGGGAAACAGAATTATACATAAGTATAAGAGTTACCCTATTAATTTTTAAATTAGAAAATCCTGATGAATTCTAAATCAAATGATATCCAGATATGGTGCACGCTGGGCCCGTCTTCCTTAAACAGGAGAGTAATCAAAAGGCTTGAAGAAGTTGGCGTAGGGATGTTTCGCGTCAACTTGTCACATACAAATACTGAAGATATCGAAAAAACTATTTTAGAAATAAAGAGGAATACTTTCGTTCCTGTTTGTCTCGACACAGAGGGTCCCCAGGTTAGAACAGGACTGGTGGAAAGTGGAAAAGTTTTTTTAAAAGGAAATAGTACCGTTAAGATTGTAAGTGAGAAAATAATCGGCAATTCCATGCGTCTCAGCTTGCGCCCTAAGGAAGTTATAAGTAATTTGCAAGTAGGTGATTTGATAAGTATAGATTTTGATTCCGCTCTTTTAAAAATAACCTCCATTATTGATCAAGACATTGAAGCAAAGGTCGTTTTTGAAGGATGGGTGAGAGAAAACAAAGCTGTAATGGTGGACAGGCATATAGAGCTTCCTGTTCTTACGGAAAAAGATTATGTCAGCCTTGAAGTGATGAGAAAGAATAATTTAAAAAATCTTTCTCTCTCCTTCGTAAATAAAAAAGAAGACGTCAATTTTGTCCGCTCCTTAATTGACGAAGATATTCGTATTATTTCAAAAATTGAAACCAACAGCGCTTTGGTCAACTTGGAGGCAATTGTCAAAGTTTCTGACGCTATTCTGATTGACAGGGGTGACTTGTCGCGAGAAGAGTCCATTAATAAAATTCCACTTCTTCAAAAATTGATTATTAAAAAAGCGAGAGAGTATAAACTGCAAGTCTTTGTGGCAACCAATTTCCTCGAATCGATGGTTAAGACCAGGAAACCGTTAAGATCGGAAGTTAATGATATTATGACTACACTGCTCGATGGCGCGGATGGGTTAGTGCTTGCGGCGGAAACTGCTATAGGAAAATACCCTATAGAATGCGCAAATATGGTTAAGAGAATGACTAAATATTACAGAATAGCTGAGAGCGGATATTCCCTCCCTGAACTGCTAAAAAATGATTCTTTTTTATTAAGCGAGCCTCACGGAGGGGAACTCATAAACCGTTTTGATGAAAACCCGGATTTTAAGGGTCTTAATGAATTGCCTGAAATATTTGTTGATGACCTGACGATAATGGATACCGAACAAATTGCATTGGGAACTTATTCTCCCCTAACAGGCTTTATGACCGAAAATGAATTGTCCGGAGTTTTAGATAATTATAAATTACCGAGCGGTGTTGAATGGACAATGCCGATTATTCTGCAGATTCCAGAAGAAAAATATCGAAAATTGAAAAAAAAAATGGATGTAGCTTTAGTTAGCGATAAAGATAAAAAAACATACGCTGTTTTAAATGTTCAAGATGCTTATACTATAGATTTGGAAAAAATTGCTAAAAAGTGGTTTGGAACTTCTAATAGAGAACATCTTGGAGTTAAACAATTATTTATGAAAGGAGACTATTGTATAGGTGGTGAAATTACTTTAGCAAGAAGGAGACATTCTGAATTTCGTGAACACGACATTTCTCCGAGGCAAATGAGGATTTTATTTGAACATAAAGAATGGAGTAAAGT
>CAYXZV010000052.1:0-3603 GCA_964469645.1 uncultured Methanosarcinales archaeon
AGGAGGAGTTCTGGTAACAGAAATGACAGATCCTGATTGGGAACCTGTCATGAAGATCGCTTCTGCTATCGTAACCAATAGAGGTGGAAAAACATGCCATGCAGCAATTATAGCCAGAGAGCTTGGAATTCCTTGTGTAGTGGGAACCAGTTTCGGAACTGAAAAAATTAAGAATAGAGAGAATGTGACTGTAAGCTGTGCTGAAGGTAGCGACGGTTTTGTTTACAAGGGTCTGATAAAATATGAAGTACAAAAAACCAACCTAAAGAAATTAAAAAAGCCAAAAACAAAAATTATGATGAACTTAGGTAATCCTGAACAGGCTTTTGAGTTAAGTTTTTTGCCAAATGATGGAATTGGATTGGCAAGACAGGAATTCATAATAAGTTCTTATATCAAGATCCATCCTTTAGCTTTATTGCATTTCAATAAAATTAAAGATAAGAAAACCAAAATTGAAATTCTAAAATTAATAAAACTATATGAAAATAATAAATCCCAGTTTTTTATTGATAAGCTTGCAGAAGGTATTGCTACTCTTGCTGCTGCTTTCTATCCAAATGATGTTATTGTGAGGCTTTCAGATTTTAAAAGCAATGAATACGCAAATTTAATTGGTGGAAAAGATTTTGAGCCAAAAGAAGAAAATCCGATGATCGGATGGCGAGGCGCATCAAGATACTATTCAAAAAAATATAAAGAAGCCTTTGCCTTGGAATGTAAGGCACTTAAAAAAGCAAGAGATGTTATGGGGCTGACAAACATAAAAATAATGGTTCCTTTCTGCCGGACAGTTGATGAAGGTAAGAAAGTTATAGGTGAAATGGCTAAACAGGGTTTGAAACGAGGCAAGAATAATCTGGAACTTTATGTCATGTGTGAAATACCCTCAAATGTGATTCTTGCAGATCAATTCGCTAAGATATTTGATGGATTCAGCATCGGTACAAATGATCTTACGCAGCTTACATTAGGGCTGGACAGAGACTCCGAATTAGTAAGCCATATTTACAATGAAAACAATGAAGCAGTAAAGCGTTTAGTCTCACAAGTAATCCAAATAGCTAAAAAACATAAGAGAAAAATCGGAATCTGTGGCGATGCTCCAAGTTCTAACCTGGAATTTGCAAGGTTTTTAGTCAAATGCGGCATCGATTCCATGTCATTAACACCAGACGCAATTTTAAAGACAACTCTAACTGTAGCAAAAGAAGAGAAAAGGATCAGAAAATAGTTTATTGCTTTAATTTCTTATATCCAAGCCATATTAATATTGCCAAAGTGATTCCTAAAATGATAAATCTGCCGATATCCGGCAAATCAGACCAGTATCTCATTGTCCCATAAATTATTGTTAAAATTCCGCCGCCCATCAATCCGGAGCTTACGCTTGCCATCTTCAACGCAAAACCAATAATCAAAACTATAATACCGATTCCAGTAGCAACAATGAAAACATTTCTGTTGTAGTTTTCCCTGACATCCTCGTATTCTTTTCTGCAAGTCTCACAATAATAGCTCTCTACACACCCATCTTCATCGTAATTTGCGCTTATATCTCCTTTGTCTTTGCATTGTGCCTTTAACTCGTCATCCGGCTCTGTATAAGGACATTCGGTTGTTTCTACAACTGTTCGTGGGTATGGTTTGGGAAAAAATTCTTCATCACAAAAGTCATCATACTTTGGCTCTCTATAAAAAGAAGCTATCCCGAAACCTACAAAGAACGCAAACACTATTGCTATGGCCACAGCCAACAAAACATATTTGAATTTTGACATAGTAAATTATTAGTAATACCTAGTTTAAAAATTTATTTGTTTTTGTAGATACTTATTTTCCATATAGAAAACTATAAATAGTATTAAATCAAAATAACAATATGCCAAAAGGAAGACCTGTAAAATCAGAGATAAGACAGAACATAATAGAAATTCTATATTTCATGAAACAAGGCTACGGTTATGAGATCTACAAAGCTTACATAGCAATATTCCCAAAAGTTACTATGAGAAGCATATACTATCATCTAAAAAAAGGCACTAGTTTAAACGAATTCAAAGTGAGCAAAGTAGAGAAAGAAAAAGGAGATTATTCTTGGGGTCCTGAAGCAGAAAAAATATATTACAGCTTAGGAACAAACGCAAAACCGACAAGTAATGAAAAAGTTAAAGAGTATTTCGAAAGCAAAAAATAATTCTATTATATCAATATGCCATTCAGAATCGAGCTTAACCACCTAAATAAAGGTAGGAAAACCAATATTAAAAGAGAAAAAACAGATACCCAATTAAAAAACAGCCAGATAGATATGCTTCTATTCCTGTCAGGTATTAACCTCTCAAGAGATATCTTAAGCATTCTCGCTCCATCTGTAATGAATATTGGCAGCAGATTTATCAGCCCAATATTAAGGCTAAGGAATCCAAGCCAGCCGAAAAACTGATTAAACCAACCAATTATCTTGAATAAAAAAGCATTCATTGCATTATCATTCTTTAGTTCTGTTTTTTCTCCAATAATCCACACTCCAAGATAGCCTTGAGATGAGCCTTCTGGATCTACTGTAGTTGTTACAGTATAAGCTTCCTCGTTTGATTTTAGTATAATGTTTTCTTCAGGACCTATACCTTCCATAATTTCCCTGAAATCATCTATTGTAGAGATCTCTTTATCATTTATTCCAGTTACCACAGTATTATTCACTATGCCTGCCTTTTCTGCAGGCAGATCTGGTTGAGAAAATATGATAACTCCAGTTGAAACGGACAAAAGGCTTCCAAGGGGATTTAAAATTAAAAATGCAATCAACAAAACAGCTCCTACAGTCAAAAAATTGGAAAATGCTCCGGCAGCAAATATAGAATGTTGTATCCAATGTCTTTTTTTCGACAGGGATTTTTCATCGGGCTCCACAAAAGCTCCAAGTATCGGCCCAAAAAATGCTATGCCTGAATTCTTGACTTTGATATTATGCGCGCTGGCAACAATACCATGAGAAAATTCATGCACCAAGATTATGATGAACAAGACGATCCAACCAGTTATCAATGGAAAAACCAATCCAGTACCCGCTATCGGCAATCCAGGAATGACAGGACTTGCGCCTCCTACGGATTTATCAAGAATTAATTTGTAAGTTAACCATAAGATCATTATAAATGTAAAAACCATTCCTAAAAATCCTATTAAAACTCCAAGATATCCCAGAAATTTGATTAGTCTTCTTGCTTTATTAGCAATTGTATCCATAAGATTTACACCAATTTTTGTCCTGTAAAGAAATATGAACTTTCCATGCACATCAAACTTGTTTCTGTTAAGATAGACTATCAAAAAAACCAAAGAATAGAATAAAAGGGTAATTTTATATTCATTTACGGCTAGAATAAAGTTCATTTTTTACGAACAGCCCTGAACCTTTTGCTGTTACATCTTCTGCATTTGACTTTTCCTTGGATTACTTTCATACTCTCGGTCCTTATCTTAGTGCTGCATTTCTTGCAGATAAATATATTCCTAAACTTCCTCGCTTGTCCTTCTGGGAACTTGACCATTTTGTTTATTATTTTATAGTTTTATAATTAAAGATTAGTTTTATTG
>CAYXZV010000053.1:0-3572 GCA_964469645.1 uncultured Methanosarcinales archaeon
TTTCATTAGAGGTTTAATTCTCAAATACTTTTTTACTACTGACAAGGTAGAATCTATCTAAATTAAAATCCCTGACAAGTACTGTTTCCTGCTTACGATCTGTAGCAAATTGAGCAGCCAATAAAGTTAATATAGAACTTGACATTCCTAATGCTTCAATTGTTACACTTTTCTCATTAAAAACATTTTCGGTATCATTGTCAGTGAATTTTCCAAAGAAGGATTTGTTAATTGAGAATCCACCAACATAGCTTTTACCATACGGGTCATTTCCTTTATTCAATCTTCTGGCCAATCTCAATAGTTTCTTCTTTTTCTTGAGAAGGTTCTCAGCGGTAAAATAAAACTTTTTTACTTTTCCTGACAGGGTATCAGGTGAACCTAATACCAAGTCTGATTTAGCATTTGCCACAAACACAATGATTCCACCTTTGTATCGTTGCAAGTTTGTCTGAAAATCATGAGATCCAATGTCTACAATATCCCCCTTAGATGAATAAATAGGCACCCCTTCATTGATTGCGCTTTTAAATCTTTGTTCATTACGATTTACCTCCCCAAAGAATTGTGAAGCGGCAAACCAAGGCGGTCTACTCTGACTACCATTCGCTGAGAAAAAGCGTATTGTTCTTATATCTGCGTCTAACTCATTTGATATCAGTTGTAATCTGCGAGGGACTCTATCAAATAAATCCTCAACGAGCTCACAGGTCTCATAATTAGTGTTATTGTAATTCCATAAGAAATATAAAGTAACAATAAGCCCTATTAAATATAATCTTATGAAAATCCCATTAAAAATGGTTTCGAGATTAAACTTGTTTTCCCAGAGAAAAAATGAAAGCATGCCTATAGCTAATGCGCCTATCGGAATAGACACGATAATGCTTTCAATGAAAGTAAAAAGAAAAATCTGCCAATTATGCGGTTTTTCACGCATCATTTCTCCACAGTATTCATGTTTGAATTATTGATAAAACGTGCTAATTAATCTTAGAGCAAACTGTATTTTTAAGTTTCCTTAATTATATGGTTTACATGTGACACTTTTGGCCACAGTTAAAAAACAATTATTAATAATTAGAGTCGAGAATGTGAAGGAACAAGAATCTATCAGCAACTAAGAATGTGAAAATTTCCTGCTGTTGGATTATTGATTGCTAATCTTTAGTGGATGACTCAGAAAGCCATTTGTAGTCAGGATCAGGGTAGAATGTCATGCTAACTGCATTAGCACCTATTTTTGCAGGGGAAATACATCGGACTAACCATCCACCGGGCACTTTAGCACGCTCTGTAAATGGGTTCATATTTGATCCCAACGCACCTTGATCAAAAACCGATTCCCATTTCAAAGCAGGAATTTCTTTAACAATAGCCATAATATCCCCTCCATAAAATTACTGTTTATTTTTCCAGATAGTACCTCAGCCAGATATACCTTCAAAACCGGCCCTAATGTGTCTAATTTCGATCTTTTCGTTTAAAAGCTATCTACTATTCCTATAATAAGCCTATTTGTCTTCTTTGCTTCTCAAGCTTAATTTCTTGTTCCAACTTTTCTATCTCAGCTTTTTCAGACCATCCGTCACACTTGGCCTTAGTTTTTAAAACAAAACAGATTGCACCCAAGTTCTTCTTTTTAAGATGAAATTCTAACCCTTCTTTTGCTAAAGTGATCAACTTGTCATCGTATTTCTTTTTGTAATCAAGATAGACTTCCTTCACTTCAAGATATCTATTTACATAGTTGCAAATGGTATAATATGATCCGTTCAAGTCCTTCGCTACTCTGGTCAACAAGCCATCATTCTTCTTGAGGCTATCAATGATTTCAATAGGAGTATATTTCTCAGGACGCCCCGGCCTTTTCTTTTTTTCGCTCTTTTTATTGGACACAACTAATTTTAATCTTTTTTTCATATTTCACTCCTTCTTTACTTTATAGCATTTAATATTTAATAATTCTAACGAAAGAAATTCCAAAAACTCTTTTTTGCATTGTATAGTAAACTGTATAGTAGACCGTCGTTATCAGCTATAAACAGACAGTAAAACACTCTGCTTTTGTCTGACATTGACAAAACAAATACAACCAGTTATTACTAAACAGTAAATGAGAGAAGGGTGGACAACTTACATGGCATTCAAGGGGTCAGGGGTTCGAATCCCCTCAGCTCCACCATATATTTCAATCAGTTAGATTTACAGCCATAGGAAAAATTTTCAAACTGTGCAGTTTTTGTGCAGTAATTTTTTTCTCACTGATAACATTATCTAAGATATCTACCGCTTTAACTTTGTGGGATGGAGCAAGGTGGGCATACCTTAAAGTCATTGTGAGAGTAGCATGACCAAGCAGTTCTTTAACAGTTGTCAAATCCACTCCTGCCATTACCAACTGGCTTGCAAAGGTATGCCTTAGATCGTGAAACTTGAAATCCATAATACCAGCACATCTTAAAGCCGTTTTAAAAGACCTCTTTACATCTCCATACCTTTCCCCATCGCCATTGGCGAAAACATAGGGGCTATCAATTCTCCTAATAATTCGACTTAAAGCATTTCGCAGCGTAGAGTTAATCGGAACTTCCCTTCTTTTCCCATTCTTAGTCTTATCTAATAGAATAAAGCCATGTTTTAAATCAATATGCTTTCGCCACTCAAGAGAAAGAATTTCTCCCTTTCTCATTCCGGTGTTCAAGGCAGTAATTATGATTGGCTTTAAATGGGGACTGCAAGAATCGACCAGGCAAATACACTCCTCTTTCGACAAATACCTTAGTCTTTTATTGTCTTCTGGCAAAAACTTAACAGCCCTAACCTTTTTTAAAGTTTCTTCATTTTCCATTTCCCATTCAACCGCCTTAGTAAACATGTGCTTTATTGTAGCCAAGTACCTGTTAGCAGTTGCTGGTTTTTTGCCATCTAAAAGAATGTCAGTTTGCAGTTTTTCAATTATTCTCGTATTAAAGCTGTTTAATGGATAGTTGCCAAACTTAGCTACAAGCTTATTTACCATATCTCGCTTGCTTTTAAATGCTTTTTGTCTTTTTGCCCATTCGAGATAAGGTGATACAAGCTCATTAAAACTATACTTTTTAATTTCTTTTATCTTCACAAATTTACCTTCTCTTACATCTTTTCTTCTGCATGAAAGTAAATATTCTGCATCTTTTTTAGAAGCAGTTTGGCAGCTTTCTCGAATGATTTTTCCATCAGGTGCGGAATATCTAATCCAATAAACATTTCCTCTCTTATAGATTCCTCTTATCTGATTTTTCATTCTATCACTCTCCTTTCTCAAGTTTTTGTTCAATAAAATTTAATAGAATTTCTAAAGTTTTGCTTTGCTTTTTCACCCCCTTTTCTAACAAATGAATATAATTTCGGCTAACACCTAAAAGCTTTCCAAATGCTTCTTGAGAAAGCTGATACCTTTTCCGTAATTCTCGAATGTCTTTGCCATTCCAGTTTTGCATTATGTAATCATATTCTAACTGAGTTAGAATGTCAAGGATTTATTTTTTATTTTTTCCTATTATATATAGCGATTCTGTAGTAAAATAAGG
>CAYXZV010000054.1:0-3474 GCA_964469645.1 uncultured Methanosarcinales archaeon
TATCAAATTAACGGATATCAAATATACCCGTTTGGAGGACACACTTTAGATTGCCCTTTTTTTGTTTGAGGGGTAGATTCAAAATAAATAATTAGTCGAAAAAATAGGAGGTTCTTATGAAGTTCTTACCGATTATCACAACTTTCCTAATCTCTTTCACAAGTATTGTAGCCGAAGGAAGTGATGTGAATAATAAATCAAAATTCAGAATTAATTCCATTAATTTCGGAAGATTGGGATATGAAATAAGAAATTACTATTATCAAGATAGTGGAATTATATCTTACTATAGACAGGGATGTCAAACTGGTTATATGAGTTTAGGATTAAGTATTTCAAGAAAAACTAATATTGAATTTATTATTTCATACAATGAGATAATCGCACCTTACAAAGACAGTTATTATAATGCCAATTTAAAATTTATTCCTAAGGCAAGTGGTGGATTGGCTGTTGCTACAACCCTGTCTGATAAATTCGACATCCGATTTGGAGGACTGGTATTATTTTCCCCCACACAAAGAATTTTGGAAGTTGAAAATAATCCAAGTGATGATGATTTTAATCTTAGAATATTTCCAAAACTATTTTGGGGGATACAATATAGAATTCCAATATCAAAGAATATACAAATACCAGTTGGGTTGAATTGGTACCTACCAAGTATAGAAGAACCTTCCTTTAACTTTACTTACCCATCAATTAGTATAACTTGGTAGTCGATAAAAAAGTAACCCACAACACACAATTAAAAAGGGGCAACACATCATTGCCCTTTTTTTGTTTGAGGTGTAGATTTGGGGGATGAAGAGAATACTTCCAGTCCTTTTTCTTTCTTTAATTCAAGCCACCATCATTTATATCCCTGAAGACTACCCTACTATCCAGCAAGGCATTGATGCCGCGGTTGAGGGTGATACTGTACTGGTAGCAGAAGATACATATTTTGAGAACCTACAAATATTAGGCAAGAACTTCACTCTTGGTTCATATTACTTAATGGATGGAGATACTTCTCATATAAGTAATACTGTCATTGATGGTTCTCAGGCATCCAATCCAGATGAAGCCAGTGTCATGGCATTTCTGGAAGGTGGAGATGATGATGCAGAACCAAGAATAGTAGGGTTTACTATTACACACGGGTCTGGCTGGAAGATTGAAGAACAGATTGGTGGAGAAATTGTAGAAAAGATGGTAGGGGGTGGAATATACATTGAAGCGAGTAACCCCATATTTTCTGGAAACTATATTCTTGACAATACAACTGAAGATGACGGTGCAGGAAGTTACGGTCTGGACAGCACTCCAAACTTTGGTGATGACGACAATCCTGATGGAAATGTATTTTTAGGCAACTATGCAGCGGTGGGAAAGTCCCTGTATGCTAAATTCGAAACAATACCTCCCCAGACCATAAATGTAATGTATTCTCATTTTGATGTGTACAGTACAGAAAACCAAGATGTATCAGACTATTGGGCAACGGGTAATGGTGACTTTAATTTTCAGTATGGGGCAGGAGAAAACGAGGCAATTACCCATGATGTATGGGTGAATCCAGTTAATGGTGTTGATGATGGCAATATAATTGGAGATTCTCTCAATCCATTTCTAACAATTAATTATGCTTTAAGTATTATTTTCTCTACAGAATTTGACCCTATTACAATCTATTTAACACAGGGAATTTATTCTCCTTCAGAAACCGGGGAAGTGTTCCCTATTAAAATGTCATCAAATATAAATCTAATTGGACGAGGGGAAGAGGTAACCATACTGGATGCACAACAGACAGATAGAGTGATTAGAATGGTAGATTGTCAAAATAATATCATATCTGATCTTACTATAACGGGTGGCAGTGCTGACGGAGTATATCCTGATGATGATGGCGGCGGGATGTGGTTAATCCGTTCCAATCCCACGCTTACTCATGTAACAATTAGTGGAAATACGTCAAGTTCTTCTGGTGGAGGGATGTGGTTAGAGTTTTCCAATGCCACGCTCACATACGTCACCATTATTGGAAATACGACAGATTCTGGCGGCGGGATGAGTTTATACGATTCCAATCCCACGCTTACCCATGTAACAATTAGTGGAAATACGACAGTTTATGGCGGCGGGATGTGGTTATTCCGTTCCAATCCCACGCTTACCCATGTAACAATTAGTGGGAATTCGGCAGTAGAATTTGGCGGCGGGATGAAAATAGACCTTTCCAATCCCACGCTTACCCATGTAACAATTAGTGGAAATACGTCAAGTTCTTTTGGTGGAGGGATGGATATAGCTATTTCCAATCCCACGCTTACCCATGTAACAATTAGTGGAAATACGACAGATTATGGCGGCGGGATTTCCCTCTCACTTTCCAACCCGATTTTGGAGAATGTGACGATAAGTGATAATTCAGCTATTGATGGTGGCGGGATGTGGTTAGAGCTTTCCAATTCGAGTTTATTGAACTGTATTTTATGGAATGATTCACCACAAGAAATTTATTTCCGGGATGAGTTTAGTGCCAATTCAATTATGATTGCATATTCTGATATTCAAGGCGGAGAAGAAGGCATAGTAACAAACGATAACGGTACAGTTTACTGGGAAGAAGGTAATATTGACGAAAACCCACTATTTACCGACCCTGATAATGGCGACTTCACTCTTCAAGAATCTTCCCCATGCATTGATGCTGGTACATCATTTTTCGTATGGGAAGGAGACACGCTGGTGGATTTGAATCCAGAAGATTATGAAGGTAATGCACCTGATATGGGTTCATTTGAATCACCATATACTGCTTCAATAGAAGATGAACAACAGTTGCCTCTAATCTTTTCTCTTTACCAAAACTACCCCAACCCATTCAACCCAGTCACCTCTATACACTACGACCTGCCGCAAGAATCAGACGTAACACTAATTATCTATGACATTACAGGCAGAATGGTACAGACGCTGATAAATGACTCACAGCAGGCAGGAATGAAGCAAATCATCTGGAATGCTGCTGATGTATCAAGTGGAGTCTATATCTACCGTATACAGGCAGGAGACTTCACCCAGACACGCAAGATGATATTGCTGAAGTAAAACACACAATTACACACAATTAAAAAGGGGCAACACATCATTGCCCTTTTTTTGTTTGAGGGGTAGATTCGGGGGATGAAGAAGTATTTCATATACTGGATTATAGCACTGTTTCTTGTATTCGTATTAATTTGGAGGTGGGTTTTGAAACCTGCAAGATTAGTCATTCATGATATGCCAAATAAGAGTAATGTATCATGTGCAGTATAGTAAGTTGTTATTCCGCCCAAAATAGTTAAATCAAACAACAACAATCAGGAGAAGAAAATGAGAAAAAATAATCTAACATTAACATTGATTAATATAGCTATTATAATGTTTAGTGCCGGCATAGTAATGGCTCAAACTAATGTTTCAGGTCCAGTTAATGGTATT
>CAYXZV010000055.1:0-3313 GCA_964469645.1 uncultured Methanosarcinales archaeon
AACTTTGGAGCATCTTCAAATGGTATGTTGGTTATATCTTTATTCTTTTTCTCGACTCGTAAGCCAGTAGTTATTGCTCCAAATAGAAACTCAAAATTAAAATCACTTTTAATATCATCCAGAGCAATTATTTGATGCCCATAATCGACATTACTAAAAACAAATTGTGAATCAGTTTTAACTTGCTTTCCATCAATCTTACATAAGTATCTTGGAAACTGAAGTGATGTTAAGAATAATGATTTACCACTTCCACCTTGTTCTTTATCACTATCAGCACCAGTTGAATCCATCAAGATTACAGCTTTAGTATTTCGTCTATCTTTATATGTGTGGAGTAAATATCCTGACATCTTTTGTAACAAACCATATCGAACTGTATCCAAGTTCCATTCAAGAATCTTTCCTTGAGTATTCTTGGTTGGATAAGTCATCAAACATCTAGTCCATTTAAGAAAATCACCAGAGTTCCATTTCTTTGGTGATCCTTTATCAGCATCAGCTTCTAACTTAATAAACTCTTTTTCTGAAAAAATCTTTAGATCTAGATCGCCTTTTCTATTATCTTTGATTAAAGATGATGGTGAGGGATCTTTAACATCTGATGGAACACAAGGAGTCAAAAGTTGATCTTTCCAAACTTTTTGTCCTTTGTTTTCCTCCATATTTTTCCATTTAACAACACGAATGTTTTTAGCAGTAATGAGAACCAAGTATTCAGTAAATGTAATGAAAGCTATATCTTCTCGATCACGAAAGATCTGAAACTTAGATCCAACGACTTCACAGTTATGTAATGCTTTCTTTGTGGTAGCAACTCTATGATCTGCCCAGACATCCAACATATCTTCCAGTTCATATTCATCAGTACCTTTCCACAGATCTTCATCTTCCAAACACTTCTTAACTACTCGTTCAACTTCTATAGCGTCCCACTCTTGTATGATTCCATTCTCATCTTGGATATAACTTTCAGCTCCTCCAGTATTATCTTCTCCACCTTCCTTGTAGATACTGAATCCTTTTTTTTCTAACAATCTGGTGAGAGAATTAGTCCTCAATTTATATACAACTGAACCATCTTTCTTTTCTTCCTGTATCCAGAATGGACTCAATAGGTCTTTACTCTTGGCAGATGAAGTTTTCTTTTTCTTTGGTGGTGGTGTGGATTTCTTCTTGGATGGATTCTTCTGGATGAACTTGTATGCTTGATCTACTTCAGCGTATTTAAGAGAAGCCTTGTGTTTTAATTTCTCTGGTGATTTTGAGTGTTTGTCTGGATGGTAGAACTGTAAGAGTATCTTGTAAGATTCTTTAACTTCAGATTGTGTAGCACCAACTTCCAGATCCAGTATTCGATAGGCATCTTCAACATCCATACAATTCTCCTAAGAAAGAAAGAATATGTAATGTTGTAATTCTGTAATTACACGATTACAAGATTACTAGATGGAATATACTTTAACTTGGAGGAGAGAGGAACAAATATTAAGATTAGTGAAAATGCCCAGGGACAGAATCGAACTGCCGACACGAGGATTTTCAGTCCTCTGCTCTACCGACTGAGCTACCTAGGCGTTTTCACTTTTCTTATATAAATCAGGAACTTAGGTAATATTTGTATTATTTAAAACGAAATAATTGGTATGTACACAACTAACATCCAACTTTAAAAAGGTGAAGAATACCTCAGATGATAACATAAGTCATTATTTTTTCTTTGACGATTTTTTGATTCTAGTTACTGCTGTACTTCTATCGTAATCATCAGAATGAACATAGTGTTTCAGAATCATTTCTGGTGATGTACCCATTTGTATCGCCAGTTCGTGATTATCAACTTCTCCAAGATTCTTCCTAAAAGTACCATAAGTATGCCTCAGAGATCCTATTGCTCTTTTGTCGTTATGTTCATCGTATAAAAGATCACAAGCTTCTAGTAATTTAGTAAAACTCTTTTTAAAATCCTTAACTTGTACACCATCTTCATTCGACCAAACATATTCAGTTTTACCAGTAAACTTAAACTTATTCTTTTTAGCAAATTGGAATTGTCTTTTCTTAATACGATCTAATATCTCTTTTACATATGGTTGTGGATCACACTTTCGTTTCTTGGATTTCTTAGATGTGAAGATCTTTATAGATTTCACTTGTTTGAATTTGCCGTTTACTTCCTCTGTTATATTATTTGGTGTTATATCAGACCACTTTACATCCATACCTTCAGATGTTCTTAATCCACTTCCAACCATAAAATTGATGAAATCGTGTAAGAGTATTCTCTGGTTTAATACTTTTTCGTGAATATAATCATTTTTCTTGGATCTCGTTTTCTTGTTTTTCCAAAGACGATCAACACTACATCTAAAATTACTTTCTTTTAAAACTTTCTTCCATTCAGTTTCAGAGAAGCTTGGTCTACGATTATCTTTAACTGGATCTGATTTAACTTTAACAACTTTGGTCTGTGGAATATCACCAGCCAATCTAGAATGATCAATTATCTTTCTTAAAACACAATCTTCCTTATGTAGAGTAGAAGCTGTTACTTTTTTATTCTTTAAATGATTCCTGTTGGACTTGATGGTCTTACCATCTCGTACATATGTGTATTCAGTTTCGTGGTTTTTCCAGTAACTCTTTCTCCATTTCTTATACTCATATATAACTTTTTCATTTATAGAATCAGCAGTCATCTTGCCAAAAAACTTATCTAGAAACTGTCGAACTATTCTGCTTTCTTTTACAAACTTACTCTTGATCGTACTTGGATTGTTTTCTAGATCATCCAGATATTCTTCAGACACCAGTTGAAACTTTCTAGATGTAACAGCTTGTCCATCTTTCTGTTTGATTAGACATTCTAGAATTAGTTCTTGAGCTTGTTCTCTGGCAGTTTTTAAAGTTTCTTTACCAGTTGAAACTCTAATATCTTTTATTCCTTTTAATTTGATTCTGGTGTGCCAACATTTTCCAAGTGGAGATGATGGAGATCTTCGTCTTTTGTAAATCCAATAACGAACATCTCTGAACTCGTACATCTGTCCATAGTCAATTCCTGTAGATTCCTTTGATTTGGATTTAGTAGCCATTTGGATGGATGTAATCGTGTAATCTTGTAATTCGTTTTTGATGTGTTTAAAATAGCCTGTGTACATATTGTGTACACGACACCATTAAATTATACTCTAAAATGATGGTGTGTACACAAGTGTACACGAGATTTTCGATGGTATAAATCGTAGTGGAAAGTGGAGAAATGCTTGTAAGTTATTGTATTTAAACGATTAAATGGAATGATTTAAGTGGA
>CAYXZV010000056.1:0-3283 GCA_964469645.1 uncultured Methanosarcinales archaeon
TATCTCCATGCATTACAAGAATTTTATTCTTTTCATTAGTTTTTTTTGAATTTTTCCCCATTGTACTAATCAAATAATGCTGCAAAATACGAACCTTCCTTTTCTTTGCAATTGGCCCTAAAATAGTATCATGGTTTCCCTTAATTAGAATTATTTCCTTGCAGTGTTTTTCAAAATAATCCAATAGTTGTAAAGTATGCCTCCATTCCTGATCAGATATTGTGCCAAATTCATGCTTTAAGTCACCATTTACTATAATTCTATCAATCTTTTTGCCTTTTAGCTTAGCAAATATCTTCTCAAGCCTTTCCATTATCTCATCAAACTGGAACCTAGGGACCATTAAACCCCGTTTATTCAAAGATTCTTCATAGCCTATGTGGAAATCAGTAACTATAAGCGTTTTGTTAGTGTAGATAGCAAGATCTATCAGTTCAATATCTTTTAGAATGTTCATAAGAAAGGGGATTTTCTAGAGATATAAATAGTTTATTGAGAAAAAATGATATTGAATAAACTAGTTTAAAATGAAAACAATGAAAATCAATAGACTAATTTTAAGGATTTTCAAGCTTCCATTTTAAAATTTTATAGAGGACACTATAGTTTAAAATGAAAAAATAAAAAAAAGAAAGAAGTGGTTTTTACTCGTTTTGTCCTAAAGACCATATGTCTTTTAATCCAACAACTACTGTTGCAGGAACGACAAAGGCTAGAACGCTTGAGAAAATACCTTGTAGGTATGATCCTACGAATTGTACTGATCCCAGAGTTTCTGATGCACCACCTGCGAAAGCAGCTATGATTAGCACTGTTGCTACCATCATGAACTCTTTGGTTTCTTTACCAGTAACATTTATGAAACCTGCTATCAAACCTAACACAACTAACAAAGATGCTAGCCATGCTGAAGCAGTTCCTAATGTGGATGCTGGTACAAGACCAAGCACAATTGCAATTATTACTCCTCCGATAAAGGAATAATGGCCTATTTTTTCTTCCATTCGGTTTTCACCTCCATAGTTGTTTATCTATTATTAAATGCCTGACTAAGGGCATTGATAATCAATAATAGTGTAGCGACTATATAAACCTTTCGGTTATTGATAATCAATAATAGTAATCTTTAAATATAAGCGACGTCTGCATATCCCTTATAAACCTAGTATAAGATGTTAAGATGTTTAATCTAGAAATTGAAAAGAAAATAATCGGTTTTGTCAAAAAAAGCCCTATAGGGGTTACTTCTAATGAGATTGCCAGATATGTTGGACTTAACAGGATGACTATGACGAAGTATTTAGCTATTATCAAGGAAAGGGCTTTAATTGACTTCAAACAGTTCGGAATGGCTAAATTGTGGTACATTCCAGTAAATTTAACCAAAGAGAGCTTTCTCAGCAAAATAATGACCAATATGGCCTCTAAAATGCCTGAAAATGACTTCAAAGAACTCTCTGAGAAGGCAGGAATAAGTCTTGGAGAGGAGATTAATCAGATGTATCTAAGTTTCAATGATGTTAAAAAACTAACTATAGATCAGATAATGGATGCTTATGAAGATATTGGGAAAAAGCTAGGCGGAAATTTAAAAGCAAGGCTGGCAAATGACAAGATTTCTGTTGAGATAGTCAGTTCTCCTTTTAGAGAAGGCAATATACAGCTTATGAACAAGATCTTAAGCGCGGTTTTTGCTAAAATCGCATCTTTGAATTTAGGATATGCAAGAGCAGTTGTTTCAGAGACAGCAGAAAATGAAAATGCAGTTATTGTGGTTTATTTGAAGAAAGAAAATAATGTTGAATAAAGCGGAGAACACAAATAACTGAGCAAATAGTTTGTGTTCTCTAATATTAGTGGAGGAATAATTATTACCCGATTATTTGATTCCTCCACTAATAAAACAATAAATTATTATATTCTGATTTTTTAAATAGTCCTATGAAAAAGAGGTTAAACAAAAGAGCGTATTTTTTTCTTATTGATTCCATACTTGCTTTAGGGGTGCTTGCCATCGGTGCGTTCTTAATATTTTCCGCGTATGTGCAAATCCCTGAAAAATCATCATCAACTATTTTCTCAGAAGATTTGATGGATTTTTTTGCTGACAATAAGGTCCAGGATATTAATAATATAGAAGTAGGTCTAGGAGGAACATACTGGGAAAGTGCAGAAGTAATAACATGCAATGGAGATCCAATAACACTAAACCCTGAAAATACTTTATTGCAACAGGTTGGAGTGTTTTATAGATCGTATGAACTTACTACCAAGCTATGTTATGTTGAGGTTATAGCTCGCACGTATACTGAAAAATTGATACAAAATACTTTACCTCCTCAATATAATCTTGAATTTTGGATGAATGATAGATTAATATATCCCGCTACAGAACAAGTTGATTCAAAAAACACTGCAGAGGTTCTTATTCCCTCAAAAAAAATAGTCCATGGGATTATGGATCAGCAGACTGGGGAAATGTTTGGATCTTATGATACAGAGGTGTTGGTTTGGCGATAAAGAAAAAATTCGGGAAGAAGGGAATATTCTTGACATTCATATCAATAGTCATAATTGCAGCAGCTATCATAATATTCACGCCTTCTGATGTGAGCCTCAAAAAAGACTTGTCTGCTGTCAAGACAAGAGTCTCAAAGATAGATGAGTATGTTTTTGATGTAGAGAATGTTTATCTGGAAAATACGTTAAGAGCGACAGGAAGAAGAACAATAATTGCGTTGATAAAGTATATGGAAGTGGAAACTATAAGAACTGGTACAGAAGTGTTTCTTACGGATTTTGAAACTGCTTTTTCAGAAGTTTTACTGGATGGAAAAATTAATGGTGTTGACATAGATTCTTATTATTCTCCTGAAATTATAATGACTGACAAGACATTTAGAGATTATCTTTATGCCAATGATGCTATCAGCATAAAAAAAGCTGCAGAAAAAACATTCAATGTACAAACAGTATTTGATGCTGAATTTGATCCTGATTCTTTCAACATCAATTTTATTGGAGTAGATCAAATAGATCCATGGTTTGTTGATGTGGAGGCGAATGTGTCATTTGCTGTTTCTACTGTCGAAGGAACTGCATCATGGACAAGAAATGTTACAATAAAAACACAAATTTCTGTCGAGGGTTTTGATGATCCGTATTACCTAGTAAAGACCAATGGTGCTTATACAAATAAAATAAAAAAGACGGCAACAAAATTTAATGAATGGGATGTTGCAAAGGTAAAAGAGCATATAAGCAGCGGAACCTATGTACACTT
>CAYXZV010000057.1:0-3217 GCA_964469645.1 uncultured Methanosarcinales archaeon
TAATAGCCTATAACTGCATAATCTGATTTTGGATTAAGAGGTTTTTCCTGTATCTCAACTATCTGTTTCTCATCCATAGCAACTATGCCATATCTAACCGGATCCTTGACTTTTCTTAACAATACTTTAGCGCCTTTCTTCATATTTCTGAAAGAATCGACATAGGGCTTAATAGATGCTGTAGTAACATTATCCCCTAAAATGACAACTATTTTGTCCTGATTTGCAAAACTTTCTGCCAGTCTTAATGCGTCAGCAATGCCTCTCGACTTTTTTTGTACCCTATAAGTAAACTCACAACCAAACTCCTCTCCACTTCCCAATAAGTTCACAATATCCCCCATGTGCTCTGTGCTTGTAATTACAAGTATATCCTTTATATCGCTCTCAACAAGTTTTCTAATAGGATTGTATATCATCGGTTCTCTGCCTACTGGAAGAAGATGTTTGTTCGTTACCTTTGTTAGAGGATATAGTCTTTTGCCCTTCCCCCCAGCTAAAATTACTCCTTTCATTGTATTACCTATCTACGTACATTTTTTCGTAATATTTCTGGTATTCTCCAGAGATCACATTTTTTAACCATCCCATATTTTCAAAATACCACAATACTGTCAATTTTATTCCTTCATCAAAACTTACTTTTGGGCTCCATCCAAGTTTTTCTATTTTTGTGGAATCCATTGCATATCTAAAGTCATGACCCGGTCTGTCTTTGACAAATTCTATGAGTTCGTCATTAATTTTTTCTAAAGGTGCGTTCATCAGGTTTTTGTACTGTGGCTCTTTCTCCAACAACTGTCTGATTTTGATTATTAATAATTTGACCAGATCGATGTTTTTCTTTTCAGAATTGCCTTGGATATTGTATATCTCTCCAATTTTCCCCTTATTAGCAATTAAATCAACTGCTTTGCAGTGGTCTAACACATGAATCCAGTCCCTAATATTCTCACCTTTACCATAAACAGGTAATCGGAGCCCATTTAACATATTATTAATCATCAAAGGTATAAGTTTTTCAGGAAATTGGTAGGGCCCATAGTTATTTGAGCACCTTGTGATTAAAGCTGGAAAGTTATAAGTATCAATATATGCCTTCACCATCATATCCGCACTAGCCTTAGATGCAGCATAGGGGCTATGTGGATCTAAGGGTGAAGATTCTTTAAATTTGCCTGTATTGCAAGACCCATATACTTCGTCCGTAGATATTTGTATGAATTTTTTACCATCACCATATTCATTTTCAGAGATTTCCCATTGCTCCTTAGCAGCTTTTAATAGATTTTGTGTTCCAAGTATATTTGTTTTTAAGAAAACTTGGGGTGAGTCAATACTCCTATCGACATGTGATTCTGCGGCAAAATTGATTATGCAGTTTATCTTGTACTTTGAAAATATATCTTTTAATATTTTAGGATCATTTATGTCGCCTTTTATAAAAGTAAAATTGCTGTTATTAAGCTCTGTTTTTATATTATTAATATTGCCTGCATAGGTAAGTTTATCTAAGCATAATACATGGATATCTGTATATTTTTCTAATAGGAATCTAACAAAATTAGACCCTATAAATCCAGCCCCCCCCGTTATGAGATATGTATTCATTCTAGTATGGAAAACGTTTTTCTATTTATATTTGTTTCTGTAATGCATAACCTTTTTAAACGAAAATACGTTTTTCTTATACTAACACAATGAACAATGCAACTATAGTATCAAAAGATGCAAAAATAGGAAAAAATACGAAAATATGGCACTTTACACAGGTCAGGGAAAACGTTGTAGTAGGGGAAAATTGCATACTTGGTAAAAACGTCTACATAGACCATGATGTAAAGATAGGTAATAATGTCAAAATCCAGAATAATTGCTCAATCTATCATGGATCTGAAATTGAAGATGGTGTTTTTATAGGGCCAAATGTCTGTTTAACAAACGATAAAACTCCAAGAGCGATCAATGAAGATGGAACACTTAAAGACAATAAGGACTGGACAGTCGATAAAATAAAAGTCAAAAAAGGTGCTTCCATAGGTGCTGGTTCTGTTTTGCTTCCAGGTATTGTCATTGGAGAATTTGCAATGATAGGGTCTGGTTCTGTTGTAACAAAAGATGTGCCTGATTTTGGGCTTGTTTACGGAAATCCTGCAAAGCTTGAAGGCTATGTAGACAAAAACGGGAAGAAAGTAAAAGAAAAATAAAAGTAAAATGATACCTATTGCGAAGCCTTATATTGGAGATGAAGAAATAAAAGCAGTTACTGAAGTGTTAAAGTCAGGAATAATTGCACAAGGACCAAAAGTCCGAGAGCTGGAAGAAAAATTCGCTAAATTCTGCGGAACAAAATATGCCATAACTACCAATAGCGGAACAGCGGCATTGCATACGGCTATGCATGTCGCAGGCATAAAGCAAGGAGATGAAGTAATAACAACTCCTTTTACATTCATAGCAACTGCAAATACAATCCTGATGCAACAGGCAAAGCCTGTCTTTGCAGACATTGATGAAGAAACTTTTAACATAGATCCAGAAAAAATCGCAGAGAAAATAACAGACAAGACAAAAGCCATAGAAACCGTTGATTTATATGGACAACCTTGCGATTATGGAAGCATTAATGAGATTGCAAAAAATAATAATTTGATAGTTATAGAAGACGCATGTCAGGCCGTCGATGCAGAATCAAACGGCAAGAAAGCAGGTAATTTTGGTGATATTGCCGCATTCTCATTCTATGCCACAAAAAACATAACATGCGGTGAGGGAGGGATAATAACAACAAATAATGAAGATTTTGCCCAGAATGCAAAATTATTCAGACAGCATGGGCGCTCAAAGATGACTTCTTATGAATATACAAATCTAGGGTATAATTACAGGATGACGGATCTCTGTGCAGTAATCATGCTGCAACAGCTGAAAAAAATTGATTTCATAACAAAGAAGCGTATAGAGAATGCAGAGTACTTAAGCAAAGAGCTGGAGAAGATAAAAGGGATAAAAGCTCCAAGGATTGGGAAAGACAATAGCCATGTTTTCCATCAGTACACCATAAGGATACAAGACAATTTCAAATTAAATCGTGATGAACTGGTTGAACATCTAAGCAAAAAAGGTGTTGGAACTGGAGTTTATTATCCAAAACCACTACATTTGCTTGAGCATTTCAAAAAATTCGGCTATAAGGAAGGAGATTTTCCGGTTGCAG
>CAYXZV010000058.1:0-3090 GCA_964469645.1 uncultured Methanosarcinales archaeon
GAGGTCGCTTCGCTCCACTCTCAAAAATCCAACTTCTCTAAACCCAAATGTTATATGCCCATTTCTTACCACAATCTCAAGAAATCAATTTCTCAACGGCTTTCTTATCCTTATCTTTTCCCTGTATCAATAACTTGCCGTTTTTGTACAATGTGATTGTGCATAAACCTTTCATCCTCACTTCCTCATGTTCTGTTGATGTTGGGATGAACTTATATCCTAAGTCTTCCAGTTTCTTTAGCTTGTCCATAAGTTTTTTGTCCTTATTTTCCGCTTTTTTGATAAACTTAGAGAAGTTCTCAAGCTTGCTCTGGAACTTTTTATCCAGTGCCTTTTGATAAGGGGCCCAGCTCTTCCTAAATAAATCAGGATATTTTTCATAATACTTCTCAAGAAAAACTGCTGTTTTAGGATCTGACATGTATCCAGAACCAAAATCTATTTTGATTTTTTTCTTTAGCTTCTCTATTTCATTATCTCTTGTAACTTTAGCTAATATTGAAGCAGCCGAAACAACGGGATAATTTAAATCAGCTTTGTGTTCCAGAACTAATTCAATTTTTTTGTTTTTAATCAAACCAAGCAAATACTCTTTGTAGCTCTTGATGTTGTTGCTTGGCGCATCTACAATCGCTTTATCGGGCTTCAATAAATTAATTATCTCGGCTGTTTTCTTAGCTTCTAACTTATTCAGGTTTAAACCATTGTTATTATTGACAGCATGATCTATTTCATCCGGATTTACTACAATGATCTCGGCTTTGTAAGAAATATCCTTTATCTTATCAAACAGGTATTCTCTTTTTTCTTTTGTCAGTAATTTAGAGTCTTTAACCTGTAATTTTACTAGCTGTTTTTCATCTTCCTCTTTTACAGATATGCCGCACATTACTAGAGGACCAAGAACTGGACCGCGACCTGCTTCATCAATTCCACAGATTAATATCTTTATCACCTTTTTATTTAATTAAAAATAAAAAAGAAGTTGAAGTTTTTAAAGGTTTAGATGAAATTCTAGTAATGGATTACAAACCCATCATATCTACGGACCGCATAATCTAACTTCTGTCCGGAATCTGCGTCACATCTAAAATCATCAGGGACTATGCCAAATTTTCCCTCTGATCCATTTTGTGTATAGTCAGCTATCGCTCTGGCTATATTCAGACCAAACATTCTAGCAACTTCATGATCAAGTTCACCGAATTCTTCTAGTTCTCTACCTTTTATTTCGTCTAACTCCATTTTATACTCAGTTTTATCAAATTTTGATAGCGCTATCTGATGTCCATGCAAATTTTTCAGAACATCGGAAAGAAAATTATGCAATAATCCCTATAATAGCAATTAAAATCAGAATTTTATGAATACACCTATATTTAACATGATTATGATGGATGGTGTATGTATTTCTATTCACTTCCATCTTATTTGTCCTTGAACTCTTCCATTTTGTCTTCTGTATTTATGGATTCCATATCTTCCGTATCTCCGATGTAAGCTGTTTCCAACCCATTCATTTTTATCACCTCTGAGTTTTTACGAAGAGGCTAGGAAATCTTCGATTTCCCGCTGCCTTTTTTATAAAATTTTTATAGAACTGTCTGATGCTCTTACAGTGTTTTTGAAAAGAACATCAGAAAGAAACTATGACATGATAAATCTAATCACGAGCATAGTGCAATGTAGAAAATTCCAACTTTTTTTATTATGCTCTTGTGTCATATTCTATACCAATTGAAGAAGTTATATATAAACATTGTGTTTAATTATCTAAAAAATAAAAATTTAAGAAAAATCACATATGTTCCAAAGCTTTCTGCATAATAGGAATTACAGCTTCAACTTCGTCTTTAAACATCCTTCCGAGTTTAGAGAACTTCCACTCCGCATTTTCCTGGTTTAAATTTTCCCTGGAGATCTGCAGCTTCTTTTCTCCATCATTATAGGAATAAACACCAACTTTTATCCTAGAAGTCTCAAATTCCTTTGTCTCTGAAAACAACTCTTTATCTAAGTTTTTGTCAAATGCCATTAAATTATCACCAAAATTAAGAAATTATGGATGTTTTATAAGTGTTTTGTTCAATCATACCCTTCCCATTCCTTGATCTCTAAATCCTTCATCTTTAATTTAGCAATTGACTCAATAAACAACTTTGTGTTCTGAGGATTAGTTAACAAAGGAATATTGTAATCAACTGCACTTCTCCTGATCAAATAGTCATTAGTCAATTCTTCCTCTTCAAAACTTTTTGGGATGTTAATTACTAAATCAATTTTCCTTTCTTTGATGTATGTTAATATGTTTGGCTCTTTTTTTGCAAGCGGCCAGTGCAGGATTTTCATATTTATCCCATTGTTCTTATAGAAATCGCTTGTACCCTTTGTTCCGTATAAACTATAACCCATCTGTTCCAGTTTTCTTATGCTCTCTAACAGATATGCTTTGCTGCTAACCGGTCCTGTGGACAACAAAATATTTTTCTTTGGCAATACGAAACCAACTGCCAGTAAACTTTTCAAGAAAGCTTCATTTATATCTTCACCCAGACAAGCGACTTCTCCGGTTGATGCCATCTCAACCCCTAAAACAGGATCTGCTCCATGCAATCTTGAAAAAGAAAACTGTGGAGCTTTGACGCCAACATAATCTAAATCGACAGTATTGTACCTGCCTTTTTCCTCAAAACCCAACATGGCTTTTGTCGCTTTATCTATAAAATTATATTTAGTGACTTTTGATACAAAAGGAAAACTGCGAGAGCTGCGCAAATTACACTCAATGACTTTTATCTTATTGCTTTTTGCTATGAATTGTATGTTAAAAGGCCCTGTGATAGTTAAAGCATCAGCAATCTTTTTTGCGATGGTTTTTATTTTCCTTATTGTCTCAATATAGGTAAACTGCGGCGGTAAAACTATGGTTGCATCTCCCGAATGCACTCCAGCGTTTTCAACATGCTCTGAAAGCGCATAAATTAGTATCTTGCCCTTGTAAGCAACAGCGTCTATCTCAATTTCTTTTGCATTTGTGATGAATTTGCTTATGACAACAGGATGTTCTTTGCTTACTTCCGTTGCTTTTTC
>CAYXZV010000059.1:0-3078 GCA_964469645.1 uncultured Methanosarcinales archaeon
CTTGACCTCTCCATGCCATACTTTACCGTTGCTGATGGTGTCCCACATATCACGGTAAAACTCCGGTGAATGCTCGCCAGATTTAAGAATGCGGTGGTTTTTACCCATAAGCTCATCTATGCTATATCCACTAAGGTCGCAAAACTTGTCGTTGGCATATGTGATGTTTCCCTTGATATCGGTCACGCTGACGATAGCATGCTCGTCAAGAGCATTTTTCTGAAAATTAAGCTCTCTTGTGCGTGATTCCACTTCGTCTTCAAGTTGGTCCCGGTATCTCTTTAACTCCTCTTCCAATCGCTTGCGCTCCGTGATGTCGCGAATTGCCGCTGTAAAAAAAGGTTGTTTCCCCTCTTCCAGCCGGGTCTCCTCAACTCTGAGTTCAATTGGGAATATTGAACCATCTTTTCTGAGCCCTTCAAGCTCCAGACGGCGTCCTAGTATTTTAGGTTTTCTGCCTTTCAAAAAGTGTTTCATCCCTGATAAATGATTGGCCCTGAACTTTTCCGGCATCAGAATTTGAATTTTTTTGCCGACAAGTTCCTTCTCCTCGTAGCCAAAGATATTGCAAATTTCCTGGTTAATAAAAAGGACAGTCGACTCCTTATCGATACTGATAACACCTTCACCAACCGTAACAAGTATTCCTTTTATTTTTTCCTCTCTCTCCTTTAAGTTGTCCTGTGCCCGCTTCCGTTCGGTTACGTCACGAAAACTCCAGACTCTTCCTACAACATCATTACCAATTTTCTGGGGCTGAGAAAAACGTTCTATTGTCCTGCCGTCAACAAATTCAAGCGTATCGAAGCTGGTATCTTCAAGGTTGTTGTACAATTTTCTAACTTTGGAAAGGAAAGCGTCCGGTTTCTTCAATTGATTCAGCACGAACTCAATGGCTTTATCGTCGTCTTTTTCTGCGAGAACATCATCAGGTATACTCCATATTTCCTGAAACTTTTTGTTGAAACTGATAATCTTTCCATTCCGGTTTACAACCAGAATACCGTCGATGGTTGATTCAATAACTGCTTGAGTCAGGGACAGAGATTCCGAAAGGACCTCTTCCGTCCTTTTGCGTTCAGTCTCCATCTTTTTTTTGTAAAGCGCCATTGAAATATTGGCATGTAATTCCCTTTCTTTCATTGGTTTGATAATGTATCCAAAGGGTTCTGTGATACTTGCCCGTTTGAGTATTTTTTCATCCGCATGGGACGTCAAGTAAATCACCGGAACATCAGAGGAAAGTTTGATTTTCCCGGCAGCTTCAATCCCATCCATCTTACCTTCTAACACGATATCCATTAGAACAACGTCAGGTTTACATTATTCAAACTTGGTAATAGCTTCCTCTCCTGTTACCGCAATGCCGGCGATAATGTATCCAAGTTTCTCTAAATATTTCTCTATAAATTTTGCAGTGATATTACTGTCTTCTACAATTAGAACTTTAATTGTGTCCATAATGGATATTCTCTCAGATCTAAGATATATAGGCTGAAGGCTAAAGACTGAAGGAGGTCAGCATTACGCATTCTTTTTCCCCTTAGTCTTCAGTCTATTTACCTAAAAGTGCTTAGCAAGCGCTGTCGCTGCCTTGTCCTTTATTATACCCAAACGTTCCCCTCTTTGTCATTCATCAATCGTCAATCGAAAATCGTCAATCATCATATTTCTCTTTTATTGCCCTAATATCTTCAAAAACAAATTTAAAAACATCCACCAGTTCCGGATCAAAATGCTTTCCCCGTTCCTCTTCTATTAAAGCCAACGCGTCTTCCACTTTCCACGCCTTTTTATAGGGGCGTTTCGATATCAGCGCGTCGAAAACATCGCATATAGCGCATATCCTTGCTGCAAGAGGAATGGCTTCTCCTTTGAGACCATGCGGATAGCCATTGCCGTCGAATTTCTCATGATGAAAATAGGCAATAATCTTACCCATGGTAAGGAAAGTTTGCTCATCCTTTAAATCTTTTTCAGCCGCTTCAATAGCGTTTCCACCAATCGATGCGTGTGTTTTCATGATGTCAAATTCATCATCCGTAAGTTTTCCCGGTTTCAAGAGAATTCTGTCCGAAATTCCGACCTTTCCGATATCATGAAGAGGACTCGACTTATAAATCATTTCAATGAATTTTTCATTTATTAAGCTCTTGTATTTTTCAATTTTTTGGAGGTTTTCCGCTAAGACCTTTGAGTAAGTCCTCATACGCTCCAGATGCAGGCCGGTTTCCGGATCACGATATTCCGCGAGCTTTGCCAGACCGAATATAGCAACATCCTGTGTTTTTTCAATTTGCGCTGTCCTTTCCCTTACCTTTTGGGCAAGAGTATTATTAAGATCTCTCAGTTCGTCCTGGAGCCTCTTGGTCCTTAAAACTGACTTGACCCTGGCCAACAATTCCACATGACTAAATGGTTTCTGGAGATAATCCTCGGCGCCGGTGTCAAGTCCTCTTTCCAGGTTATCTTCTCCTCGCATGCTTGCCGTTATGAAAATGATAGCCAAATGTTTAGTAGCTTCATCACTCTTGAGAGCTCTCGCGACTTCCAATCCGTTAATTCCCGGCATATTTATATCCAGGAGAATGAGGTCAAACTCATCCGGTTTTGACCGGACAATCTTTATGGCGTCCTCCCCATTTGTGGCGCTGATACATTTGAAATCAGATGAAACAAGCAGAGATTCCAGCAGGTAAATATTATTCTCTTCATCATCAACGATTAATAAACTTGGTCTGTCGTCATTTTTCAGCATATAACTCCTTTTTATTTGGCTGAAGGCTAAAGACTGAAGTCTGAAGGAAGTTAAGCATTAAACATTTTTTTCTTCAGCGTTCTCCGTTCCTGGTTCACCGTTCTGCGTAAAACCGTTGAACCTCTAAACCTTTGAACGGTAAAAAAACAAATGATCCCGGTAACCTATTACCCGGAATTAAAATCAAACATCAGAAACCATTACTTTATTCCTTCCTTCTTCTTTTGCCTTATAGAGGGCCTTATCTGCTGCTCCAATAAGAGCGGCCGGGGAGTTGGTTTTGTCTGGAAAAAAACTGGCAACTCCGAGGCTTATTGTTA
>CAYXZV010000060.1:0-3045 GCA_964469645.1 uncultured Methanosarcinales archaeon
TGTCTGGAAGAATAAGAATCTGCCCAGGATGGATCCGATCCGGATTATCCAGATTATTTAGCGCCGCCACTTTAAATAAATCTACACCAAAGTGCCGAGTGATGGTCCATAGGCTTTCACCTTTTTGGACAGTATGGGTTCTTTCTCGAACTGGGGAGGATTGATCGGTCTCTGCAAAATACAGACTACGGGCTTTCGATGGGAATGCATAGGCGGCATCCGTCACGAAACAAATCGTAACGCAAAAATAAAATAAAATGATTATTTTTTGTAATCTCATTACAGAGCCAAAAACATATCATCATTTCGCCGACTATCTTAGAGGCTACAACCAAGTATCGACTCGTGTCAACTGATTCTGAATGTTTTTTTCTACTAAATCTTCTCTCTGTAAGCGGCTCCTGTAAATTTGAAAGCACCCTCAGTGAATTTTCTTCGGAAAACTCGGGAGAAAGTTGCGAACGGAGAATTTTTTTATAACCCTTTTTGGAGATACGCCCAAAACCCTTTCATTAAAAGATTATTTAACCGTTCTGGTATGTTTGAGAAAAAAATTCTCTCGAGCAAAATTAGAATTCCTTCTTGGATTGAAAACGAAAAAAGAAAAGTCGAAGATTTAGGGATGCGACACGCCTACATTAAACCGAGAACACCTCAAACCGAGAACACCTCGGCTCACCGGGAAAGTGGAACGATCGCATAAAACCGATCAACAAGAGTTCTACCACTTTTGGAATATTCTGGCGATGTCGATTTAGAAAAAAAGCTTAAAACTTTGGAAAATTTCTATAATTCTGATAGACCACACAGAGTATTTGCGGGTAAAATTCCCTATGAGGCCCTTAAAGAAAAATTAAAATTGAAGTTACAGAGCCTGTGGACCCTGTGCCAAAATAGCGCAGATATTTTTCACAAGTCCATAGGCTTAAAACTGTGAACCTAATTCCTGATACTTACAATGGCCGAAACTATCGAACCTTTGAACAAAAATTCAATTTTTGAAATTGTGCAAGACAATTTAATAAAATCTCAATCGTCGACTTACTCTATCAGCTCAACTTGGAGTGCCGCGCTAAATCGTCGTGGAGAAATCCACTTAAAAGACTATGACAATATGTTTAGTCCCCTATCTTCAGCGGGAAAATTTATCTCCGATTGCGTGTTTAGAACAGACCTTGCTTCGATGCATGATTTTTTGGAGATGATGGAAAAGTTCAATTTTAAAGAGAGTGACTTTGGTAATCCCTTCAAAAGAAACCTTGTTTCGGGGGAACACTACAGCAATCCATTTATTCGAAATGTGAACATCTTCAAAAAAGTCCATATGCATATAGATGAATCTATTAGGAGTAAAGGGCATTGTGTAATTGTGAAAATTGGTTCCGGACTCGGCATCCTCCCATATTTGATCAAACAACATTACCAAGACCGAGTTTCATTAATTTTGATTGACATACCTGAAATTTTATCTCTTCAGGAATTCTTCCTCCGTAATATGTTTCCAAAATCAAGATTCGTTTATGTTTCAGGAAAGCAAGAAACCTACGATTTTACCGCTTCCGCACAAATAGCCTTCGTCAACGCGTTTTGCATTGGAAAAATCAGATTTATGTTTGATGTGGGGATTAACACCTCATCATTTGCAGAGATGTCAAAGAACAGCGTGGACGAATATTTGTCTAAATTGGACAAATCTGCTGAGCAGGGGGCAACAATCATATCAATCAACAACTCGGGTCACGCACACGACTCTTATCAAAATCCAGGTTACTACAACTTCCCAGAGGGCTGGTCTTTGGAAGAGGCTTGGGTGTTTACACCAATAGATATGCTCGGAACAGACGAAGAATTTATAGGAACAGTTTTAAAAAAGAAGAACCCAGGATTTGTTGAACCTAAAAACAAACGTATAAAATTGGTAAATAATCTTCTAACAAATTGGGGTACCTGGGACGCGGCAAATAAAGAGAACATCACACCCGATAATAGTCTTTACAGGACGATAATCAAGAAATATCAAACGAACCTGATTACAACATTAGCAGATTCGAATAAAGAGGATCTTACCTCTTCAGAAGTTATTAACCAAATAAAGGATCTCACGGAGAATTATTTCTCTCAGAGGAACCTTTTTTTGAATGAAAATCATTTTTGGTTCCAACAATACGCAGTGTCGTCTGCGGTGGCAACCCAAAACGAACCCCTAGTCGACGTGTTTATCTCCTACATGGACTCAATAGATTACCAAACAGAAAAACTGGTAGATTTAATATATCTATTAGGAACAAATGGATATAACCCATACTCACTTTTCAAGAGACTAAACATAGGTGAATTGAAGTCCAGAGACTTGTTTAGGTTACTGCTAGTGGAAAGTGAAAATGAGGTTCTCATCGAAGAATTTATAAAAAGGTTGACCAACAAAAGATTATCGAAAAACTATTTATTTCACTTATTTAAAAATACATGTCGTTGCTCAAACCCGAAGTTGATCGATCTAATAAGTCAATGCATTGGTGATTTTTGCAATGAAGTAGGGGGATCTACCCAAAAACTAAAAGACGTCGTTGATATAGTTTCTTCGCATCCAAATGTTACCAGTAAACAAAACATCAGAGCATTATTTGCAATTTGTAAGAATACTTTGGTAGGCATTGACAGATGGAGGTTGTTGCTTTTTGAGTCATCCTTCAATCAAACATTTCTCGATGAGAAAACCACCACAGAAATCTTCCAATTAATCAACTTAGACAAAACCTCAATGTCTTATTTTGATTTTGGTTTTTTTGCGAAAAAGTTCTCAGAATTTAACCTAATAGACTTGTCAAATGATTGCATTAGAGCATCAATGTCGGAAAAAAATAATGAACACAGGCACCTTGGTTTTTTGGGATCAATATGCATAAAGAATAACGACATTCAATTTGCAAAAGAAATGTTTCACCAATGTTCAATAATGAGACCACACTTTTTGGTCTATCAATACAGTCACAAACTTTGCGAGTCGATGATCTACTATGGAGATGAGTTTTATAAAACCCTTTT
>CAYXZV010000061.1:0-2996 GCA_964469645.1 uncultured Methanosarcinales archaeon
CTTTCAATATTGAAAACAATATAACTTTACTCACCAAACCATAAACTATAAATAATAATTTTCTATCTTGTAATAAAATATTTTTAGGCATTCTCGTTTTGCTTTTCTGAATTTTAACAGCTCCAAAAATCTCTAACTCTTTGCAGTTGGCAATTATGGATTCCCAAGCTGTATTGACTTTTCTTTCAAGCTCTGCATAAGTATATGGGTTTCCATCATGCAAAATCTGCAAGATTTTCTTTTTTACATCAAGGGACTTACGCTTCGACATACTATAATTTTAGGATAAGGTTTAAATATAAGTACCCCATAATATTAGGATATGGTTAAAATTTTAAGGAGGGATTAAGAATGAAATTTTTAGCAATTATTATTGGTTTATTGATGTTGTTAACTGCTTGTGGGAGCATTGATGTAGGTTCGATGACCGATAAGGATTTAGCAAGAGTAAGTGATAAATTGGTTGTATGCAATCAACCATATATCAGATTTGGGACATCATGTTGTTTAGACCAAAATGAAAATAACATCTGTGACAATGATGAAAAGAAAAAAGAAGATGTTACGACAGAATCTACACCAACTAAAACGGACTCTAATCAAATAAAAGAAACTTCTCAGAATGCTCAAGAACAACCAATAAAAAATAATGGGGCTAATGCGGAAACTTCAACATCAAACATCAAAACTGACATAATGGAAACAGAATCATCTACACCAAATAAACAATCTGAATTTTCTTGCACATCTTCAATAACAGATTTAAGCAATTATCCTTGCTTTTTAATGAGAAACAATAAATTTAACGGAATAATAGTTGTTGGAAATCAAGCATTGGCAGAAGAGGTTTTGGCTGCGAAAGCTATATCCACCTCTTTAGGTTATGACTTTGGTATTATAAAATTAGATAATGAAGTTGAGGATATTACTATGCAACATTCTATTTTAATTGGAAATGCCTGCACAAATGGGGCAATTTCTAAATTATTGGGAAACCCTAGTAACTGTGGAGTATACTACACAAAAGGTGAAGGGAATATAGAACTAATACAACATAATAACGGACTTGTTGCAGTTGTAGTTAGTGGCTATGACAGATTTGATATAACTAATACTGGTGAAATCTTGTCTAATTACGAAAAGTATAATCTTAAAGGAACAAAGGCCATCATAGAAAAATGTGGCTCTGAACTATGTATCAAGCAACCACAAATAGAAACTATTACACTAGAATAAAAATTATTTTTATTGAAAATGAAATTTAATTGTATATTTTGCGGTAATTTTATATCTAATTTGGATAAAAGAAAAAGTGATTATAAACATAAATTTGTTCTTGTTTGTAAGAAATGCAAATATAATTTAAAAGATTTTACTGGAATAAAAATATGTAATAAGAGAAATAAATTATTTAACAAACATAATTTGAATGGCGGGGATATGGTGTTAAAGGAGAATAATGGATTTTACCTATGTACTCCAAGTTCGGATTATTGTTTACTAATAAATAATCAAAAATGGGTGACTAACTTGTTTAATCTTTGTATGTCTTTCTAAATTCTTCTAATTGTTTCATTAATTCAGGATTTTTTGCAATTTCTACAATCCATTGTATTGTCTTATTGGTTTCTTCCTTTATCCTTGCTTCATTTGTTGGATCATCTATTGGGTTAGCGCAAAATATGCAATAAACATAATCCATACGATTCTCTTTATGACAAGATTTGCAAACCTTAAATTTAATAGTAGGCATTTCTTCTCTTTCAACTTCAATCTTCCCTTCTTTTGCTAATATCTTCTTGTCCACTTCCTTGTCAGAAAAATTGCAGTATATTTCTGGCATATTAGAATTTGCAGCCCAACCATAAATAATCCTCAACTCCTTTTCCTGAAACCCCAGTATTGCCCTGTCTGTAGCTGATGCGTGTCTAAAAGCATGAGGATTAATAGGTTTAGTAAACTTACTGCTTTTCTTTAACCTAAGAAATAAGGTTTCAATCGTTGAGTGCTTTATGGGCTGTCCTTTGGTTGTGGCAGTGAGTTGCTCTCCAATTCCTTTCTTTTTTCTTCTTTTGATAGTCCTTGTAACATAGAACAAAGGAGATTCTGAGTTATGTTTATACTTATGCTCATTAAGCCATATCTTTAGAGCTGGAATTGACTTTAGAAGCCTGATGTATCTTTCACCAGTTTTTCCATTAACTCTTAACCTAAACCCATATTTATCAGCAATTAAGTCTTTGACTTGTGGTCTGAGTAAGGTTTCTTCCATTCTCCCACCAGTATCCCTTAAAACATAAAGCATTGCCTTATCACGATTGAGGAAGCAATATTGGGACAATTCCTCAATATCTGGCCATGTAAGTAGTTCAGAGTGCTCTATTCTCTTCCTCTGAAGGAATTTTGGTTTAACGTACTTTACATTCTCCGGATATTCAGACTTATTGCCCATGTGCCATTTATAGAATGCTCTTATATAAACCAGAAGCTGATTTCTATAGTTGACACTCTTATTATTGACCTTTAAACTATGTATAAATCCTCTAACATCATCTTCAGTAGCTTCATTGTAAGGTTTCTTAATGAATATGCCAAGCCACTTAACAGCCTTGAGAACAGATAAAATGCTGTTCAAGCTGTTTATTCTGCTTTCAGTATTGATGAACTCATAATATTTCAATAAAACAGCTTTTTGAGATTCTAATAATTCTTTACTAGCTAAGGCATAGTTTATCTGCTTTTGAAGGCCTGCTTGTCTATAATCATCATAACATATTTTTTTCTTTTCCTCTTGTTTCTGGCAAGTTCTAGTAGTGAGTTCCATAGTATATACCCTCCCTTGTTACATTATTAAACCTGAATCTCTGATTCATATAAACGAGAATATGCAATATATTTTCTATATTGCAAACAAATAATATTTTACTACAAAATAGAAAAATATAAATAAAACCTGTTTCATTTCCAAATAATGCAACTAGGTAATTTTTCAAATT
>CAYXZV010000062.1:0-2729 GCA_964469645.1 uncultured Methanosarcinales archaeon
ATTTTTTAAAAAGTATGCCTTAGTGGGACATTATCTCACCGCCGTTCTCAAATGGTGGCGTTGAGTTCTTTGATAAAAATAAAGAGTTCAACAGCGATAAAAATTTTAGAAGAATTCATGAAATCAGGCGATCTGCAGATCAGAAGGGAATCTTTAAGGATTTTGGGGCTAACAAATGATAAGAAAGTAATTAAACTTTTGTTGACCTATCTAAAAGAACCAGGAGAAAGGGCGCTGCTTGAAGAAGCAGCTTTGTCATTAGTAAGGTTTTTAAAAGAAAAAGAGGTTTTTTACGTCCTGGTAAAAAAAATGAAAGATAAGAGTCTGGATAAAGAAGTAAGGATGACTATTCTCTCCGCGCTAAGCACGTCGTCTCAGGCTGAAGAGGTTTTTCCCTATCTTATAAATATTATTAATGACAGAGATGATGATCTAAAACTTGACGCGATTAAGGTAATAGCTGAAAAGCGCGACGCCAAAAATGTCGAGGCTTTATTGAAAAAGGTTTTTGATAAAATAATAAAATAATTAAGCTATCAGATTCTAACTCGTGTTTGGAGATTTAAGGATGAGCGCTAATTTTGATAAGTCTTTCGCCCCTTCGGGGCTTAACACCATTATTCCTTGTCCCGTGGGCTTCACCCACAGCTATAGGCTTTCAGCCCTTCGGGCTTAGAAAAATTATTCCATTAACCCGGGGTTTCCCACGACTATACACTGTCAGCCCTTAGGGCTTAGAAAAAAACCATGACTATCATGTTTTAATCTTTTAGGTTTGATTATCAGCCCAACGGGCTGGAAGATTGTAGACGTGGGTAAAGCCCACGGATTTAGAAGTAGCTGCAACGCCCAGCCCCGAAGGGGTGATACAAAAAAGACAATTATCTAAAGGGATATTTTTATCTTATTGTGCTTCACTCTTTTAGAGCTTCAATTGTAGGGTCTCAGCCCAACGGGCTAAAACAGGATAGCCCGGGACAACGTCACGGTGGGGAAGTGAGCTATGTTATACCTTTGCTGTTGAGATACACGCCGTATTTTTTATCAACCTTCAATATATGGTCAACTAACCAATTATTCAGTAACCTTAAAACTTTAGTTGGCAGTTCTTCACTTGTCGCGCCAGAGCTTTTATACAAAGCCGAGACTTCTTTAATTAGACTATCGTGAATTGCTTTGTGTTCCGCGTATTCATCGAAACCATGTTGTTTCATTAATTCCTCTTCTTTTGTAAAATGAGTTTCAGTGTAATCAAGCACGTCATCAAGTAATTCAAATATAATGTCCTTTTTATCCAGCTTGGCTTCATATAGGTCGTTAATAAAACCAACCCATTTTTTATGCTGCTCATCCATTTCTCTAATATTTATGCTATAGTCATTTTTCCAGTGGATCATTGACATAATCTTTCTCCCGTTAATTGTCCTTAAACAGTTTTCTAAGCGAATTCTATTTTCCTAAAATCTTTTTTTCTTGCGCCGCATGATGGACAAACCCACTCATCAGGAAGGTCTTCAAATATAGTCCCTGCTGGAATACCGCTATTACCATCAACATGTTCAGGATCATATCTATATTCACATAAAATGCATCTCCATTTTTCCATAAAAGTTTTTCCAATAGTATATTCCTAAAACAAATGTTATGCGAAACATTTTAATTCAATAACTCGATTCATTTTTTTCAGGTGAATTTTTATTACCCAAATCATTTGATGTCGCGGTATTATAAAGTATTGCATCATTGGACAGGCAATTCTCATTCAGGGAATAAAATATACAAAAAATTACCTGACAAGTTGGATGGCTGCTATGTTACGCCTTTGCTGTTTAGAAATTTGCCAAGTTCTCTGTCTTTGCCAGAAATGTGCTTTATGTGATCTTCTACCCACTGATTCAAACTTAGTGCTAAAGTGTCCAAAACATATTTAAATCCCTCGGAATACATTTTTTTCATAGCTATAATACTCTCTCTAATATCATCATGTTCTTTCTTATGCTCAGCACAGTCTGAGTATTCATATTGTTCCATTAAATCATCTTCATATTTAAAATGTTTTTCCCAAACCTCAAGTAATTTTTCTACGTTACCCATTACTTCTTCTTCATTATTCTTTTCTTTTGCCTTCATAATTGAGTTAAAAAAATCGTATATCTCAATGTGCTGACTATCCATTTCCTCAATACCTACGAGAAGTTCCTTAATATTTTCCATTTTTTCCATATAAGTTGTCCCTTTGTTTTTTAGATAAGGGACATACTTTTTATCGACCACGAGGATATGTTCTGTCAACCAATCATTTAATAAAATTGCTATCTCAGTGGACAAACCAGTATTGCCTAAAAAATATCTCTTCTGAATATCGACTGCTTGTTTAGTTAATTGTTCATGGTTTGATTTATGTGAAGCAAACTCAGGATATTCATGTTGTTTTAATAAGTTCTCCTCGTATGATAAATGCGTCTTTGTATAGGAAATCAATTCGTTTATAAGTTCATCAAGGCCTTCATTATCAGTACCCTTGTTCCTCAAATCACTTAGATTATTTATAAGGTCTACAATCTTCTTGTGCTGTTCGTCAATTTCCGGGATGCCTAACATAAATTTTTCTGTCCAGTCAAATAGTGCCATAGGATTAAGTCTTCTTTCAAAAATGTATCTAAAATAAATAGTCGTTTTACAGTATAAACAAAAAAACAGAGAAAAACAGCAATTGAAAAAAAAGCTTT
>CAYXZV010000063.1:0-2669 GCA_964469645.1 uncultured Methanosarcinales archaeon
CCTTGTTTTTTTTTGGCTAAAAAAGATCAATAAGTATTTAAAAAGTCGTGCTCCTGTCAAGGGCAGAGTAAAAATGTACCAGCGTGGCGGAGTAAAAGTGTACCACTCGGGTTAAAAAAACATAGGTTCTTAGATCATAATCTTTGTAGCAGTAGAGCCTGTTGGCCCTGTGTGTAAACTGCGAAGCAGTTTTCCACAAGCCAATAGGCAAAAACCTTTCCTTTGAGTTATTTTTCTAGTTTTTTCTTTTTGCTGTGGTTTAGGCGATAACTTTCACCATTCATCTCAAGAATGTGAACGTGGTGAGTAATCCGATCTAGTAAAGCTCCTGTGAGTCGCTCTGACCCAAAGATCTCAGTCCACTCGTCAAAGGGTAGATTGCTAGTCAAGATAACGGAGCACCTCTCATAGCGTTGACTGAAGACTTCAAAGAGAAGCTCTGCCCCGGTCTTTGACAGTGGAACGAACCCGAGCTCATCGATAATGAGAAGTTTGTTACGTGCCAGTTGCCTCTGCAATCGCAAGAGTCGCCGCTCATCCTTGGCTTCCATGAGTTCATTGGATAACGATGCGGCTGTGGTAAAAAGAACAGGTAGCCCTTTCTGGCAAGCAGCCATACCGAGACCTGTTGCAATATGGCTTTTTCCTGTGCCACTGTTGCCTAAAAGGATGACGTTCTCTTTTCTATCAACAAACTCACATCGGGCCAGTTCCATGACCTGTGTTTTGTTGAGTGAGGGAATGACTGTAAAATTAAAACTATCGATACTTTTTAAGGTTGGAAACTTCGCTTGTTTAATCCTTCGTTCGACCATGCGCCGTTGACGGTCAATCAGCTCTTGCTCCGAGAGACGTAGTAGGAAGTTTTCATAATCAACTCCTTCAACAGCACATTGTTGAGCAACCTTACCGTATTCTTTCAGGAAAGTCGGAAGCTTGAGTGTTTTCAGGTAATGAGTTAGAAGAACTTGAGGTGTCTCAGTCATAACAGCACTCCTTCTTCTAACAGCTTCATGTAATCCGTAGCTGATGTCGTTTGCACCTGAGCCTTTGGCAGGTAGGGATAACATTCAAGGTCGAGCCGTGGTGGTCGTTGCTCAATCTGGCACAGCACAAGATGTTTGACGGCATCGAAAGAGAGTGCTTGCAAACGTATGGATTCACGAATCGCACAACGAACCTCCTCAAGCTTGAAGACCTCCATGAGCCTGAGAACTTGAACATACTGGCGTTTGCCTTTCTTACCCATTCTCGATTCCAGAAGTCGCCTGAGAGTGAAAAACTCTTCGGGCAACTCCCAGCCTTGCAAAGGAGCGGCCTGATCTAAAGCACCCACCTTTTGTTCAAGTAATGGCAAGTAATGCAAAGGATCAAAAACATAATCCTCTTTCTCATAAGAACGTTTATGTCGGGCAATCTCTTCAGTACCACAGTGGATTACCACGGTATGAACGTATGCATTAATCTGAACATCACGGTGACCGAAAGCTACAGGAACTGAATAGTCGTTGGTCTTGTAACGCACCAGCGATAACGAACTCACCCGAGTTCTGACTTTGTCACAAGCGTCATAGGGAAAAGCAGGTAGGGGCAAGAGTTTTTCTCGGTCTCGGTCAAAACGTTCTCCTATCGTTTCTTTATGCGACCGCAACTTTTTGTTTCTACGTTTTTGACAGTGTTCGGCAAGATATCGATTTAGAGAATCGAAACCGTCGAACCTTGGGATCGGAACCAAAAAGTTTCTACGAACATACCCAACAAGTCCTTCAACCTTTCCTTTGTCATTGCCTTTACCTGGACGACCAAAGCGAGCCTCAAATAAATAATGCGACATCAACTCATCGAACTTCGGAGTGTGTCTACGAGTTCCATCTTTTTCTATCCTGCCCACTGCAAGCTTGGTGTTATCGTACAGAACACTTAAAGGAACACCACCAAAATATGAAAATGCCGCATTATGACCATCACAAAAAGCTTCCATATTCTCTGATGGATACGCCTTAACAAACAGGTCGTCACTTTGAGGAAGATCGATACACAGATAATGAACCTTCATCTGAACTCCATCTATTACGGCAAGAGCTTCGCCAAAGTCGGCTTGAGCGTGACCCGAAGGATGGCTCAAAGGCACAAACATCTCACGGCAACGCTGGCGTTTCTCTCGAACATAATCCTTCACAGTTGTATATCCACCACTGTACCCATGCTCTTCCTGGATACGCTCAAATATCCGTTTCGCTGTATGGCGTTGCTTTTTAGGTTTGTCCTTGTCTGATTCCATAATGGCATCAATGACACCAACAAAGAGAGCAAGCTTTGGCTTCTGAGGTGGGCTTTTACGTTGGTAGCCGGGAGGAATCGAAAACTCCAGAATCTTCTTGATCGTCTTTCGGTGATAACCGTACTTACGAGATAACTCTCTGAGACCCAATCCATTACGATCATGATCAATCCTTACTCTTCTATAAGCGCTCACTGGATACATCCTTCCGCCTTCCTCCTGATTTAAAGTTCACTTCAGGATAGAAAGCTTAACGTGAGTGGTACACTTTTACTCTGCCACAAATCAAAATACTCAACGGCTTACTGGTACATTATTGCTCTGCCGTTCTCAACGATACGGTGAAGCAGATAAATAATAAAGTTCGCCATATTTTTCTTGTCAAAAC
>CAYXZV010000064.1:0-2644 GCA_964469645.1 uncultured Methanosarcinales archaeon
ATAAGATGGAGACCGAACGCAAAAGGACGGAAGAGGAGTTAAAGAGATACCGGGAACATCTTGAAGACGAAGTGGAAAAGCGCACAAAAGAGCTTAATTTTCAGAAACATGCTCTTGACGAGCATGCTATCGTCAGCGCTACCGATCCAAAAGGAAACATCACATATGCCAACGACAAGTTCTGCGAGATTAGTGGCTATACGAGAGATGAGCTTATAGGGAAGAACCACCGCATTATTAAATCCGATGAGCATTCACCGGAGTTTTACCGTGATATGTGGGACACCATCAGCAAAGGCAAAGTATGGCATGGTGAGGTCAAGAACAATACAAAGAGCGGTGAATTTTATTGGGTAAATGCCACTATTGCTCCTTTCATGGATGAGACGGGAAAACCACTTCAGTACGTTTCAATCCGCACCGAAATCACCGAACGTAAGAAGGCAGAAAATGAATTAAACAAATATGCTTCTGAAATGGAGCAACTTGTGGAAAAAAGATCAAAACAGCTTATTCACGCGGACAGAATGGTCACTCTTGGTGCTCTATCAGCCGGAGTAGCTCATGAAATAAACAATCCTATTGGTTTTGTTACCAACAATCTTCAAATATTTGAGAAACTTTGGAATGAAGCAATAAGAGCTTCTCTTGAAAAAGCCAATAGTGAGAATGAAGATAAAAAACTAACTTTTGCTCTGGATGAAATGCCAAGGATGGTAAAGGCAATGAAAGAAGGTACAGGAAGAATAATAAATATTGTTCGCGATCTTGGCAAATTTTCAAGAAAAACAAAACCTGTTTTTGAGCCATCAAATATATGTGAAGTAATTGAAGCTGCGGTTAAATTTTGTAGACTTGACCTTGCTGTGAAGCATAAGGTTAAGATTCAACTTGATATGCCAAATGATATTCCAAATATTAAAATAAGCAGACAAGAGATTGAACAGGTGCTGATCAACCTTATTACAAATTCCGCTCATGCGATGGAAGACATTACGGATAGGAAGGAATTAATCTTAAAAATTGCTGCTTCGCATGTTAGTAATAATATTGTTATAGAAATAACCGATAATGGTCATGGCATGGATGAAAAGACTTTAGACAACATTTTTAATCCTTTCTTTACAACAAAAGAAGTTGGAAAGGGAACCGGGCTTGGTCTTTCGATCTGCCGCGGAATTATTGAACGACATCGCGGAGATATTATAGCCACATCCACTTTAGATAAGGGAACGACTTTTACAATTACTCTGCCCATTGATCCACAAAAAGAGAAACGGCGGGAAAAGAATGAAAAAATAATAGATGGAATGCGTAACGAGGATCGATAGTCTTTAAATTAAAACTTAACATTTATTGAAGCACAATGATCTTACCCCTACCCAAAAGTCGAAAATAGACACATTGATATAGGAAAAATTATCCTGAAAATTAGCTGACCTACTGAACCGCAATTAGCTTCAATTTTTCATTAAATAACTGTTTTTATAAGCTTTATTTAAATACCCGCCTACAAAAATTGACCATTTCTTACCAAAACTGGCAAAAATGAGTAAAGAGCTATTCGAAGTCTAATGATTTTACGCCAGATTGTTTAGATTCTGCTAGATTCTTGAAGAATACAATTAAAATCCAAGAAGGACTGATCATATAAAAAAAATCAAAAATAACCTCTACTTTTTCCAACCAATTTTCATATATACCGGTATTAATAACTCTTGTTTGATGATAAATCGGTAGGTAGGGAATAGTTTTTTTTGATATAATTTTATGCGTTCACTCTAATGTTAAGTAGTAGGAATAGTAATTAGATTTCTGAATAAGTTGCCCAATAGAGATAATAATAATGCTTGCAAAACTTATCGAGGGTATATCGTTATGGTCTGATCTTGAAGCCAGAATTGCAAACTTGCCTACAGAGATCGACAGGGGAAATACATTTGAAGAGTTTTGTCAGGGTTTCTTTATTTTAGACCCTGTATTTCAATTCAAAAAAGTATATAGACAAAAAGAAATTCCACCATCTGTTCTTAAACGCCTTGGATACCCTGGAAGAAAGGATATCGGAATTGATGGAGTTGCTTTATCGAATGATGAGAAGATAACAGCATATCAAGCGAAGTTCAGAAGTAACAGAAGCAACACTCCTACCTTAAAGGAATTATCAACCTTTTTTACAATGTCTGACAGGGCTGAATGGCGGATAACAATAACCAATGCCAATAAGTTGCCTTCATCCATAAATGATCGAACCCTGCAGGGATGTGTTCTCTCAGACCGCCTTGATCAACTTGATTCAGATTTCTTCAATCGTCTTAGAGCCTACCTTTTAAAGAAAGTTATTCTATCTCCAGAGAAAAAAGAACCCCACAAAACACAACAAGAAGCTATAGAATCCGCATGGGAACATTTTAAAGATAACTCTCGTGGTCAAATGATTCTTCCCTGTGGAACAGGCAAGACTCTTGCTGCAATGTGGATAGCTGAAAAACTTGCAAGGAAACAGATCCTTGTTATGGTTCCAAGTCTTGCACTATTGTCTCAGACTTTAAGAGAGTGGGCGACAAATACAAGCCTAAAATCTTTTCGTTATCTTTGCCTTTGTAGTGATACAACGGTTGATCTTGGAAATGACTCTCCTGTT
>CAYXZV010000065.1:0-2525 GCA_964469645.1 uncultured Methanosarcinales archaeon
CAATCTTTTCCGTGGTTTGAGCGAAGCGAAGACCACTCTGATGGTTTTGGTCGAGCTTTTGCGCGAAGCGGAAAAGGTCGTTTTGAACTCACGTGCCCCGAAGGACATTGGATCTTTGTCCTTTAAGGAAAACAAAGTCTGTGTGGATAGCAATCCAACGCAATGGCCAGACTATGCGACCTCGGCATCAAAGAATGATATTACAATTTTCTTTATAAAACTTATTATAATCAATACTCTAAATCAATATATTTTTAAATATAAAAAATAAGAATGAATAAATGAAAAAAGTAGTAATATTATTGATTGTTTTTTCTTTGTTGCCTACTTTAGCCTATGCCCAAGAAGATGACTGGTTCTTCAACAGCCAGAACTTAATAATCGACATAGATGTTTCTTCGGAAGCGAAAATAAGCCCGACAAAATCTGATTTTAGTGTAAAGTATATCAATGTAAACCTGTCTCATTATCCTTATGAGGATTTTGGCCAGGAAGTGATTGACTTAGAGATCAAACCTGACGCAGATGTTGAAAACAATGCAATGCAATTCAGCTGGCAGGATCCCAAAAATAAAATAAATTTCGGATATAAGACAAAAATAAAGACAAACAGCAATATTGTTCAGATAAAAGAAAAAATAAAATTCCCAATATTGGATTTAGAAGAAGAGTTAAGACAATATACACGACCTAGTGAGATAATTAATTCTGATGACGAAGATGTTATAGGTTTTGCCTCCGAAATAGCGGAAGGGGAAGATGATTTGTATGTTGTGGTCCATAAGATAGCAGAATGGACAAAAACAAATATAGAATATGACCTAAGCACATTAACTGCTGATGTAAGCCAAAAGGCTTCATGGGTTTTAGACAATAGGCAAGGCGTTTGTGATGAACTAACTTCTTTGTTCATAGCAATGCTAAGATCTTTAGGAATTCCTGGAAAATTTGTCTCAGGAATTTCATATACTGAAAGCGAATTATTTCCAGAGAATTGGGGCTCTCATGGATGGGCAGAAATTTATTTTCCGGATTATGGATGGGTTCCTTATGATGTTACGTACGGACAGTTTGGTTACATAGATCCCACACATGTAAAATTAAAGGAATCAGTAGACAGCAACGATCCTTCTGTCCAGTATAGATGGGTTGCAAGAAATATTGATTTAGAGACAGAAAAATTAGACATAGACGCCTCTTTAGGAGAGGTAATCGGGAAAACCAAAAATCCAGTTAATATAGATGTTAAAGTTTTAAGGCAAGACATAGGTTTTGGATCATATAATTTTGTAGAAGCGATTCTGGAAAACACTGAAGATTACTATCTTTCATCAGAAATTTACATATCAAGACCAAAAGAAGTCAAAATTATTGGAGAATCATTTATGAATGTCTTGTTAAAACCAAATGAAAAGAAAAGTGTTTTCTGGATTGTCAAGTTAAAAGACGATTTAGAGAAGAATTTTGTATATACCTTCCCAATAACTGTCGGTACAGTGAAAGGCTCTAAAGCTAGCGCTAACTTCAAATCAAAAAGAGGGGATATTGATTACTCTTTAGCTGAAATAAACAGCATCCTGCAGCAAAGGGAAGAGGAGGAAGAAAAAATCTATTCAAGAGATGTGGAGATTACTTGTGGAATTGATAATAAAGCATTTTATGCTTATGAAACCACTTCAGTTGAATGTAAAATAAAGAACATAGGGAATACAAATCTAAAAAACCTAAATGTATGCTTTGAATCTGACTGTGAAAAAACAGATTTAGGCATTGTTAAAGAAAAAAGCTTTAATTATACTGTCGAAAAATCAGTTACAGGACAACAAGAATCAATCTTGAGTGTAAAGAATGCTGATGTTTCAAAAGCAGAATATATTGACTACAATGTTTTAGATAAACCGGAAATAAAGATAAATGAAATAGAAAATCCTGCTGATGTTGAATACAATGATAATTTTAAGATCAGTTTCTTATTGAGTAAAGAATCTAATTCCATACCTAATAATGTAGAAATCACATTATTCCAGAATAATTTTGAAAAAACTTGGAATGTAAAAGAGCTCTCTGAAGACAGAAAACTTATAGTTAATCTTGCTGGAAAGAATCTAAAGAAAGGCATTAATGAGTTTAACATAGTTGTCAAGTACGAAGACGGAAATGGAAAGAAATATGAGACAAATGAAACACTTTTTGTCGAGCTTATCAATGTTAAGTTATTTCAGAATGTTTTTTTAGTTTTTAATCAATTTGTGCTGTTTCTTGGTAGTTTGGCATAAAATAGATATTTTCAGTATTGTAAATAATTAATTCCAACGGTTTTTGAATTCTTTTCAATATTGAAATTTAATAATAAACCATAGTTTTATAAAGAAAAGCGACATTTAGGATCACTATGAGTAATCAACCAAATACAGAACGAATAGTGCCAGACACTTCGGTTATAATTGAAGGGTTATTATCAACTAAAATAAAAAATAGCGAAATAAAAACAAATGAAATAATAATCCATGAAGCAGTTCTTGCAG